>JAGAIK010000572.1 GCA_017626625.1 Roseburia sp. | reverse complement strand
TATCATACAATGACTGTCACTGGATGATACTTTTATACAGCTTAACGGCTCTCTTTACCTCAAGGTCGGTAAAGCTGCCGGATAAAATCTCTTCTATCTCTATCGGAATATTTTTGATTAACTGAACATGTTTTAAGCTTTTTTTCTTCGGCGCCGCAAGGGGCTTCGTTGTTCCGTTCACCAAAAACACAAATTTCTCATCTTTTTCTTTCACCAGATAAATCTGGTTTCTGTCATGTCCTGACAAGGATTTTGCAAATTCCATAATTTTATTTCCTTTGATTCAACCTGCACTCTTACTGTTTCGTTTTCCCCGTCAACAGAAAGGCTGCAGCTTCCTTCTTCACCGTCACTCTGAAAACCGGCAGGACGATACTAATTGCTTTCCACGCCGGTCTGCCAGATACCTTCGGCAATCTCGGATTCTGTAAGTGTCAAAATTTCCGGTCTGCCCTCCGTAATCACAATGGTGTTCTCATAGTGTGCGGACAGAGACAAATCCTCCGTGACAACCGTCCAGTCATCATCCATCCACACCACCTCGGCAGTTCCTGCGTCAATCATCGGCTCTATGGCAAGGGTCATGCCCGGTCTTAATTTAATTCCTCTGCGGAACTGTTTGAAATTCGGTATCTCCGGGTCCTCATGCAGATGGGAACCGATACCGTGACCGCACAAATCCCTCACCACGCCGTAGCCGAAACTTTCTGCATAATCTCCGATGGCTTTCGAAATCTCATGAAGATGATTTCCAGCCACCGCATATTTCATTCCTTCAAAGAAACTCTGTCTCGTCCGCTCGATTAAAAGCCTTGCCTCTTCTGAAATCTCACCTACACCGTGGGTTCTTGCCGCATCAGAATGATAGCCCTTGTAAATTACGCCTGCGTCAAGACTTACGATATCTCCCTCTGTAATTATCCTGTCTTTAGAAGGTATTCCATGAACCACTTCTTCATTCACAGAAACACAGATAGAAGCCGGATAGCCCTGGTAATTTTTAAAGGAAGGCTCACAGCCAAAGCTGCGAATCATCTCTTCCCCCATCCGGTCTATGTCTAACGTGGACATGCCCGGCTTTATGGCTTTCCCCAGTTCCTCATGAACCTTAGCAAGGATTTTCCCTGCCTCTCTCATTAATTCGATTTCACGCTCAGATTTAATCGTTACAGACATTGTTTCCTTCTTTCCCGCCAAGTAATGGCGTGCCGCAGCATTGCTTTAACCCAAAATTGCCACGATATCGGAAAATACCTTTTCCATCGGCTGGGTTCCATCTACTGATTTTAAAATACCAGCATTTTTATAATAATCAATCAGCGGCTGAGTCTGCTCATGATATACAGTCAGACGTTTCTGAACTGTCTCCGGTTTGTCGTCATCTCTTAATACCACCGGCTCACCGCATCTGTCACAAATTCCCTCTACTTTGGTTGGAATAGAGACAATGTGATATGTAGCTCCGCAATTTAAGCAGGCACGTCTGCCGCTCATACGGTTTACGATATTCTCATCCGGTACGTCCACATCAATGGCGTAATCCATCTTCTGATTTATTTTTTCAAGAGCTGCTGTAAGCGCTTCTGCCTGCGGGATGGTTCTTGGGAAACCATCTAAGACAAATCCGTTTTTGCAGTCCTCCTGCTGTATTCTGTCCATCACAAGGTCACAGGTCAGTTCATCCGGAACCAATAAGCCCTGGTCCATATACTGTTTTGCCTTCTGACCTAACTCTGTTCCGTTTTTAATGTTGGCACGGAATATATCTCCTGTAGAGATATGCGGAATGCTGTATTTATCCGCAATCTGTTTTGCCTGTGTTCCTTTTCCGGCTCCGGGAGCCCCTAACATAATAATCTTCATAAGAAAACCCGCCTTTCTTCTCTCACAATACATGGTACAGCGAAACATATGTTTCCGATATACCTCACGATACCAGCTCTAGTGTACTGACACATTGATATTCAAGCAAGAAGGTTTGTTTGAATATCAATGTATCAGTATACTAACAACATATTTTGTAAATAGGAAAGTAACGCTGAACTTATACAAGCCCAGCGTTCCCATTTCTGACGATTAGTCATTTAAAAATCCTTTATAATAGCGTACACGCATCTGTGACTCAATCTGTTTTAAAGTCTCGATAACCACACCTACAATAATGATGATGGAAGTTCCACCAAAGGATACGTCTGCCCCGAATACTCCGTTGAAGAAGATTGGAACAAAGGCGATAAATGCAAGTGCAATCGCTCCTATAAAGACAATGTAATTTAAAATTGTATTCAGATAATCGCTGGTTGGCTTTCCGGGTCTGATACCGGGAATAAACCCACCTGCTTTTTTCATATTATTTGCAATCTCTAACGGATTGAAGGTAATGGAAGTATAGAAATAAGCAAAAGCGATAATCAGCAGAATGTAAACCACCAGACCGATAGAATAAATCGGCTCATTGGGGTTACACCAGTTCGACTGGGACATTCCCCTTAAAATCTTGCTGCCAATTCCTGTTCCGTTTCCTTTTCCAAGCAAGCCTGCGATGATAACCGGGGTCTGCAGCAAAGACTGCGCAAAAATAACCGGGATTACACCGCTGGTATTTACTTTCAGTGGAATGTGGGTTGACTGACCGCCAACCTGTTTTCTTCCCTGTACTTTCTTGGAATACTGTACCGGAATTTTCCGGACGCCGTCCTGCAAAAATACGACAAATACAACCATTGCCACAATAATTGCCAGAATAATTACTCCTGCAAGGATGCCCTTCGGAATGGATTTATTTGCGATAAACTGTTCGTATAATGTACCCATATCATTCGGTATACGTGAAATGATATTAATGGTAAGTACGATAGAAATACCGTTGCCCACACCTTTTTCCGTGATACGTTCGCCAATCCACATCAATACTGCGGAACCGGCTGTCAATGTAAGTACAACAGAAATAATAGTAAGCACATCCTTTGACTGCAGAATATCACTTCTGTAGAATCCGACTACCATGGCAATGGATTCAATTAACGCAAGAGCTACGGTAAGATACCTTGTAATCTCTGCAATCTTTTTACGCCCTTCTTCTCCGTCGCGCTGCATCTCCTCCAATTTCGGAATTGCAATCGTAAGAAGCTGCATGATGATGGATGAAGTAATATACGGTGTAATATTCAATGCAAATATAGACATGTTATAGAATGAGCCTCCGGTAATTGCATCGAAAAAGCCCATTCCATCTGCTGTCTGGCTGGCAAACCAGCTTGCAAATACTTCATTTTTTATACCAGGAATCGGAAGCTGGCTTCCTATCCTGATGACAATTAACATCAAAAATGTAAAAATAATTCTTTTACGAATATCTTTAATTTTAAATGCGTTACGGAGTGTTTCCAGCATTAAATCACCTCTGCTTTTCCACCAAGAGCCTCAATTTTTTCTTTCGCGCGTGCGCTAAAGGCATTTGCCTGAACTGTAAGCTTCTTAGTAAGTTCGCCGTTACCCAAAATCTTAACTCCATCTCTTGGGTTTTTCACGATACCTGCCTCGATTAATGTCTCAACGGAAACAACTGCGTCATTCTCAAATGCTTCAAGAGCTGAAAGGTTAATACCGATGATTGTCTTGGAGTTTCTGCATTTGAAACCTCTCTTCGGCAATCTTCTGTATAATGGCATCTGACCACCTTCAAAACCTGGTCTAGGTGCTCCGGAACGAGCTTTCTGTCCCTTATGACCCTTACCAGCAGTCTTACCATTTCCTGAACCGTGTCCACGTCCTCTTCTGAAATTATCACTCTGTGCAGAACCTGCTGCTGCCTGTAAATTGGATAAGTCCATCACTGACACCTCCTTATCTTAGTTTTAGATTTCTTCTACTTTTACATATGGTGCTACTTTACGAAGCGCGCCGGCTGTTGCTGCGTTATCCGGCAGCTCAACTGTTTTATACAGTTTTGTTAAACCAAGGGCTTCGATGTTTTTTTTGTTCTTTGGAACAGCACCGATTGTTGATTTCACCAGTGTTACTTTAAGTTTCTTCTCTGCCATCTTAAATTCCTCCTTAACCTACGACTTCTTCTACGGATTTACCGCGAAGCTTCGCTACTTCTTCCGGAGACTTTAACTGACTTAAAGCATCAATAGTTGCAAGAACTACATTCTGTTTATTGTTAGAACCTAAAGATTTTGTACGGATATTTTTGATTCCGGCAAGCTCGCAGACATTACGTGCAGGACCTCCGGCGATGATACCAGTACCTTCTGGGGATTTCTTTAATAAAACAGATGCTCCTGTATGTTTTCCTGTAACATCATGTGTGATACTTGAAACGTCATCTAATTTTACGGAGATGAGTTTCTTCATAGCGTCTTCTTTTCCTTTACGGATTGCTTCCGGAATTTCAGAAGCTTTTCCTAAACCAGCACCAACATGGCCATTGCCATCACCGACAACAACTAAGGCTGTAAAACGGAAGTTACGACCACCTTTAACAACTTTTGTTACACGTTTGATTGACACTACTTTTTCATTTAATTCTAACTGACTAGCATCAATAATTTCACGTTTCATGTTTCTTCCTCCTATTAAAAGTCTAATCCAGCCTCTCTTGCTGCCTCAGCTAAAGCCTTTACTTTACCCTGATATATGAAGCCGCCTCTATCAAAGACAACTGTTGTAATACCCTTATCTAATGCTTTCTT
>JAGAIK010000571.1 GCA_017626625.1 Roseburia sp. | reverse complement strand
TCTGTATCCGCAGTACCTCCGGATAAGGCGCCGTGATTTTTATGGTAAGATTGATACCGCCTAAGGTGTCTCCTCTGTGATTTATCCGGGCAGTGGGTGCGCAGATTGTCACCACATTTTCCTCTATCCGTGAAAAATACACCTGCGCCGGTGAAAAACATTCATAATTTTCTTTCTGAAGCCAGCATCCGTTACTGAATTTCATAATATCTCTCCTTCTTTCATAAATAATTATTATCATTTATTTTCTTAATAATACAATATTTTCCTCTGAGAAAATACCCTTGAAAATGCAGATAAAACACCCTACAAATTTGACAAAAATCACAGAAAATTTTATACTTTATTATCAAAGAGTATTTCTTTCGTATTTATGAAAGCAGGAGCGTATTTTTATTATGTATCAATTATTTATTGCGGATGATGAGGCAATCATCCGGGAGGGAATTAAATGTCTTTTAGACTATGAAACATTAGGATTCTCCATTACGGGGGAAGCCTCTAACGGAGATTCTGCTTACCAGGAAATCCTGTCAAAACAGCCGGATGTGGTGCTTCTTGACATCCGTATGCCGGGAATATTCGGTTTAGACGTTATCCGGGAAGTAAGAACCCAGGGATTTAAGGGGAAAATCATTATCCTCAGCGGCTTTTCCGATTTTAAATACGCCCAGGAGGCCATCCGCTACGGGGTACAGTATTATCTCACCAAGCCCATTGACGAGGACGAGCTGCAGGAAATCCTCATTTCCATCAAATCCCAGTTAGATGCGGAATTTGTCTCGGAAAGCTCCCAGGAAATTTTCCACCAGCGTGCCAGAGAGACGATTATCCGGGACATTTTTCTCGGCAGAGCTGATTTTTCCCGTTTTTCTCCCAAAGAACTGCAGCTAACCGCTGACACCTATCAGGTGATTATCTACGAGAAATACAGCCACAGCCTTTCCGGCGCCGCCTACCGCTTTTCTGATTTGCTGCGGGTGACCAATCAGGATAATCATTCCTACGACAGCATCAGCGACAACGGCAGAGAAATTATCCTGCTGAAGGGTGAATTTGCCATTCAGAAGTTTAATGACTTTTTAAATCGCTACTGTCAGGAAAACCGCCCCCAGAAGGACTCGCCTCTTGACACACTCTTTCTGACCTATGGAAAATGTGTTTCCTCCCTTTCCGAGGTAAAGATTTCCTACCGCCAGGCTTCTCTGCTTCTTGAGCGCCGCTTTTTCTGCGAACAGGAACAGCACACCATCGGCTGGGAGGATTTGCCTGACCCGGAAAAGTTATCTTATATCTTAAATGACGATTTAAAGAACAGCTATACGGAAAAATTGTTCGGATATTTACAGGCGTTTAACCGCAACATGTTAGCGGAAACCCTAAAACAGTTAGAATCGGAACTTTACAACGCAGCGGATTCTATTGAAGCGATTCGTCTGTTTCTCACGGACCTGTTTTTGCAGATTAAAGAACGAATCAACCACCTGTACAGTGATGCAAATATTCCCTTTCCAAGCAATGCGGAGATTATCAAATCCATCAAGGAGCGGTATTATCTGTATGAGATTGTGCTTTACCTGACGGGACTTTTCGAGGTTGTCATTACCTCCATTGGAAATTCCTCGCGTGAAAGCGTGTTGGACGATATTCTGCATTACATTAACCATAATTATTCCGGCAATATTACGCTGGAAAACATAGCCCCGCTGTTTGGATATAACAGCTCTTATCTTGGGAAGATTTTTTCGAAAAAGATGGGGGAAAATTTCAACTCCTATGTGGACCATGTGCGGATTGAGCACTCGAAGGAATTGCTGATTTCTTCGGATATGAAGGTTTACAGCATTGCGGAGAAGGTTGGATACCGGAATGTGGATTATTTCCATATTAAGTTTAAAAAGTATGTGGGAAAAAGCCCGGCGGAGTTCCGGAAAGAAAATAGAAACGGATAAATTTTTGTCAGAAAACGCCTGGAAGGTCTGACATTTTTCTGGGGACCTTCCAAGCTGTTCTTTGGCTGATATTTCTGCTCTGTTTCTATATCTTTACTGTCAGCAGTTCTTTGGCGCTGGTGACTTCATTTTCAGAGGCTTTCAACATTTCTTTTGCCTGCTCTTCTGTCCCTCCATTCAGCAAAAAATCTGCGATAATATTGATACGTCCTTTTTCAACTCCTTTTTCAATTCCTTCATTCATCAGGTCATCCCATGCTTTGCACATGTCCGTCACCTCCTCAGTTTTATTGAGTGGAATATTGGTTCCAAGAAAAGTATTTATTGCTGCAACGGATTCATTATCCATCTTTCGAAATACTGGTTTTGAGAATATTAACTGCCGCATCTGCTCTTTATCATTAGATACTTTTATTGCTTCTAATACTTCTCCAAGTGTGGTCTGAAACTTCTTAAAATCATCAATTTCCTCTGGAACCACAAGATTAATATGATAATCAGGAATAAATTTTATCAATGCTTCATCCGAATGATCCAGCATATCATGCAGAGTTCTTGGTCCATCCCATTTATCAGCTCCCCAGTATAATGTAATCGTTATAACCGGCGTAAGTTTATCCTTTTTTCTGAAACCGGATAAGAACTCTGCCGAAGTAAGTTTATCATGATTTTCCCTGTGTTTTCTGGCAGTTTCCTTTACCTGCGAACCATAATTTAATGCGTCGTATATCATGTTTTTAACGGGCATTGCATAATGAATATCCGACTGATTTTCGATGCCGATGAGTACAAATACCATATCTTTGTTTCTTTTAATAACGGTGCCCTTTATTAAATCCCGCCATTTCTGGAACTGCTCTTCCCTGCCGTCAACTAATATGGATAATACTTCCGTGGAATCTTTCTCAATAAGCGTCTCTGCCTTAATAACCTGCTCTCCCTGAAACAGAACATAATTGCATAAATCCGCAAAACGGCTATTGTCAGACAAGTATTCTTTTGCTTTTGTATCTTTTTCGCCCATTAATCCCCCATTTTCCTTAGTAAGAAAATATACGCATAAGCAGATAAAATCCTGCTTATATTACTGTGTCCTATCAGATATCTACAAATACTGTATATCATTATTTTGGATTTTGTCAAGGTTCTGCGTCATAAACACCGGCAAAATACGCAAATTGCGAATCTCTGCCAGACTAAGACAGGCTGATAAAAAGAATGCCGCAAAAAACAAATTCTAGTCTGTTTTTGCAGCATTCCCCTTCACGTAGGTACTCCCGATTTTATTCCAATTACACTATTTTGTTATTTTTACCTTGCTGCCCTGTCCTTTTCCTTTTAACAATTTTTTGTATGCACTCAACTTCTTAGCTGGAACTTTTATCTTAGCAGTCGATTTGATGCCTTCAAACGCGTTTTTGCCGACACTGCTTAATTTTGTGGACTTGATAGTAATAGTTCCAAGTTTTGAACAGCTACTTTTTGTGATATCAAAATTGATAACATAATCATTATGATTGTCTTTACAGGAAAATGCAACTGCTTTTTTATTTTGGATAAAGTGACGCCGGGAAGT
>JAGAIK010000570.1 GCA_017626625.1 Roseburia sp. | reverse complement strand
TGCTTAGCGTTCAAAATCTCCACGGATATCTTCCTTCGGCGGCTCCATGGGATAGGTTCCGGTAAAACACCCTTTACAGATGTTCAGCCCGTCCACCATTTCCTCTAAGCGGTCAATTCCAAGATATCCTAAGGAATCCGCTCCGATAATATCCCGAATCTCATCAATGGAATGTTTATAGGCAATCAACTGTTCCCGCTCCGGAATATCCGTTCCGAAATAGCAGGGCCATAAGAATGGCGGAGAGCTGATACGGACATGCACCTCTGTTGCCCCTGCGTCACGAAGCAGCTTGATGGTGGGATTGGAGGTGGTTCCCCGGACAATGGAGTCATCAATCATAATGACACGTTTTCCCTTCACTGCCTCCTTTAAAACATTCAGCTTCACCCGCACACTTGATTCTCTGCTGCTCTGCTTTGGCTTAATAAAGGTTCTTCCCACATAACTGTTCTTTACAAAAGCTGTTCCGTAAGGAATGCCTGACTGTAAAGAATATCCTAAAGCCGCTGCATTTCCGGACTCCGGTACGCCCACGACTAAATCCGCATCCACCGGGGAATCCATGGCTAAAAACTTTCCTGCCTGGATTCTTGACGCATAGACGCTGACATTGTCAATGTGGCTGTCTGGTCTTGCAAAATAAATATATTCAAAAATACATCTTGCCTGCTGCTGTTTCGGAAGCGCCATGGACAAATCGGACTGAATGCCGCCCTCCGGCGTGATGGTGACAATCTCCCCCGGAAGTACGTCCCTGACAAACTCCGCCCCCACCGTGTCAAGGGCGCAGGTCTCGGAGGCAATGATATAGGCATTGTCCCTTTTTCCGATACAAAGCGGTTTAAAACCGAAGGGGTCCCTTGCGCCGATTAATTTTCTTGGGCTCATAACCACTAAAGAATATGCCCCTTTAATCTTTTTACATGCTCTGCTGACCGCTTCTTCTACGGTTTTGGAATTTAAACGCTCCCTTGCAATGTGGTAAGCAATCACCTCGGAATCAATGGTGGTCTGGAAAATCGCTCCGGTGTACTCTAAATCCTTCCGTAACTCCGTGGCATTGATTAAGTTTCCGTTATGTGCAAGGGCTAAGGTTCCTTTGACGTAATTTAAGACCAGTGGCTGTGCATTTTCACGGGTGGACGCCCCTGCGGTGGAATAACGCACATGCCCCACGCCGATATCTCCGTGCATGGGTTCTAAATTTTCCTGGGTAAACACCTCATTCACCAGTCCCATTCCCTTATAGGAAGTTACCTTTCCTTTGGGTCCGTTGGTTTCGCTGACTGCAATACCGCAGCTCTCCTGTCCCCGGTGCTGCAGGGCAAACAGTCCGTAATAAATCGTGGACGCAACATCTTTTCCGTCAAAATCATACATTCCAAAAACGCCGCATTCCTCATGCAGTTCATCCGCATGTATTCCGTTTTCACGGAAATCCGCATCCCCGAAGGATGCGGGTTCTTTCCATTCCTTGTTATTCATAAATGCAGGTTCTCCCTATGCAAATTTCTTGCCTGTCAAAAGTGCAAATGCTTCTTCGTATTTCTCTACCGTCTTTGTGATAACTTCTTCCGGAAGTAAGTAATCACTGTCCGGATTTGCCTTTAACCAGTCTCTTACAAACTGTTTATCGAAGGAAGGCTGGGATTTTCCTGCCTCATATCCTTCTAACGGCCAGAATCTGGAGCTGTCAGGTGTCAGCATTTCATCGCCTAAC
>JAGAIK010000569.1 GCA_017626625.1 Roseburia sp. | reverse complement strand
CCTCCAATACTGTATACCAGCCACGCCGCAATCCACGCCACCACACACTGCAGCAGCACAATCATCGCCGCTTTCGCACCGCTTCCCATTTCCCGCTTCACCGCTGCGATTGCCGCCACACAGGGGGTATAAAGCAGTGTAAACACCAAAAAACTGGCGGCGGAAAGTCCACTGAACATGGTTCCGAGCACCTGGCTTAAATCCGCCATTGCAGTTCCCGTCAGTACGCTTAAGCTGCTGACCACTGCCTCCTTGGCGGTAAATCCGGTGATAAGCGCCGTAGACACCCTCCAGTCAGAAAAACCAAGGGGCGCGAATACCGGGGCAATCCACTGTCCCACCAGCGCTAAAAGACTGTCTGCACTGTCACTCACCACATTTAACCGGGTATCAAAAGTCTGTAAAAACCAGATGATAATCGTCGCCACAAAAATAACGGTAAAGGCTCTCTGAATAAAATCCTTCGCCTTCTCCCACATCAATTGTCCCACACTCTTTGCAGAGGGGAAACGGTAATTCGGCAGTTCCATCACAAAGGGAATAGGTTTCCCCCGGAACGCCGTGTGGTTTAGCACCGCTGCACACAAAATTCCCACGAAAATCCCTGTCACATAGAGGACTATCATCACCAGTGCCTCTTTTCCTGGGAAAAAAGCTGCCGCAAACACGGAATAAATAGGTATTTTCGCCGAACAGCTCATAAACGGTGTGAGCATAATCGTCATTTTCCGGTCGCGCTCGGAAGAAAGGGTTCTCGTCGCCATCACCGCCGGAACCGTACAGCCAAAGCCAATCAGCATCGGCACAAAACTCCTGCCGGACAAGCCGATTTTCCTCAGGGGCTTATCCATCACAAAGGCAACCCTCGCCATGTAGCCGGAATCCTCCAAAATAGACAGGAAGAAAAACAGCACCACGATAATCGGCAGAAAGCTTAACACACTTCCCACCCCGGCAAACACACCGTCAATCAAAAGGCTTTTCACCACCGGATTGATACCGTATGCCGTAAGCCCCCTGTCACAGGCTGCGGTAAAGGCATCGATTCCCATGGCTAAAAGGTCACTTAACGCCGCCCCTATCACATTGAAGGTAAGGAAAAATATCAAAACCATAATGATTAAAAACATCGGGATGGCAAGATATTTGTTGGTAAGTACATTATCAATCTTCACACTTCGAATATGTTCCCTGCTCTCCTGACATTTCTTCACGGTTTTCGCACAGACCTTCTCAATAAACTGATAACGCATGTCCGCTAACGCCGCATTCCGGTCAAGCCCTCTGTCCTTCTCCATTTCCGCAATACTGTGTTCCATCATTTCCAGCTCGTTTTCAGATAATTCCAGCCGCTCAATAATGTCCGTATCATTTTCCACAATCTTCGTCGCCGCAAACCGGGGAGACATTCCCACATTTGCCGCATGGTCCTCCACCTGGTGGGAAACCGCATGGATACAGCGGTGCACCGGACCCTGCTCACAGAAATCCATCACCTTCGGATACTGCTTCTTTTTCGCCACCGTAAGGGCAGCCGTAATCAAATCTTCGATTCCCTCATCCTTCGCCGCACTGATGGGCACCACCGGAATCCCCAGCTCCTCCGACATCTTCTTAAAATCAATGGAACCTCCATTCCCCCGCACCTCATCCATCATATTTAGCGCCAGCACCATGGGAATGTGCATCTCTAATAGCTGTAACGTCAAATAAAGATTTCTCTCAATATTCGTAGCGTCCACAATATTGATAATTCCATCCGGCTTTTCATTTAAAATAAAATCCCTGGTGACAATCTCCTCATTCGTATAAGGTCTGATCGAATAAATTCCGGGCAAATCCACCACAGAGCAGTTTTTTACGGAACGTATCTCCCCCACCTTCTGGTCCACCGTCACCCCCGGAAAATTTCCCACATGCTGATTCGCCCCGGTAAGCTGGTTAAACAGCGTCGTTTTTCCACAATTCTGGTTTCCCGCCAATGCAAATATCATAACGCCCCTCCCGCTTCTTTCGTTTCTTCCATCCCGCCAATCTCAATTTTTTTCGCATCCTCCACACGTATCGTCAACTCATACCCCCGCAGTCTTATCTCAATAGGATCCCCCATCGGCGCAATCTTCCGCACCGTCACCGCCGTCCCCGGAATCAACCCCATATCAAGCAGCCTGCACCTAAGCGCCCCTTCACCGCCCACCGCAGTAATCATCGCCGTCTCTCCCACCGGTAAAGCCTCTAATGTCATCTCTCATCCCTCTTTATTCTAATCGTAAACTCATCAAGCCCTCTCTTATTGAGAGTTATTCTCAATTAACAATTAATACTAATACCTAACTCCCATAAAGTCAATAGGGCAACCGCAGCCAATATCAAATTTCACGTTCCCCATAACGCCAAAAAAAGCAGCAAACCCTCGTCCGCTGCTTTTTTAACCTATTACTTTCTCGAATTTTTGAGGAAATCCGGTATCTTAATATCCACCTGCTGCACCGAACTCTCCGGCTGTCTCGGCTTCTGAATCCCGGAAAATGACGGCGTCTGCGCCTGCTGCTGAGGCTGACCCATCGTCCCAAACCCGGTTGCCGCAGCAGAAGGTCTGCCAAATGCGCTTCCTGTTCCCACCGGTCTTGTCACAGTACCTGCACTCTGATACTGCATCTTCGGCATAATCTTGCCCGGCTGTGAAGCCTGGCTGCTGTTCTCAAGCCCCGTGGCGATAACCGTGATGGTTGCCTCATCCGTCATGGACTCGTCAAACTTCGCACCAAAGATAATATTCGCATTGTCTCCGGCTAAATCCTGAACATAGCTTGCCGCATCATTGGCATCCAT
>JAGAIK010000568.1 GCA_017626625.1 Roseburia sp. | reverse complement strand
GCCACGGAAAAAATCGGGCAGGATAAGGAAACGGCGCTGCAGACCATCAACGGAGAATTGGAGAATGCCACGGGAAAATCTCTGAGCGATTCGATTATTACGGAAGCGTTTGAACGGATACAGGTGTCTACGGAGCTGAATAAAGAATCTGTGATGGGATTTGCGGCAATCAGCCAGGAGCAGGCATTTATTAATGAAGTGCCGGAGGAAGAAAATCTGTTTACAGAATAGGAAAAACCATACTCTCTGAGGAGAGCATACTCCCTGGGGAGAGCATACTCTCTGGGGAGAGCATACTCTCCTCAGAGAGCAGGAAATTCTGCGGTAACATGGAGGAACAGTATGTCGTTGGAATTAAAAAATGTGAGTATGCAGTTTAGCAACAGTGAGAATGCTACTTTAAATGAAATCAGTCTTTGTGTAGAGCCGGGAGAATTTGTCTGCATTGTGGGCGCTTCCGGCTGCGGAAAAAGTACGCTGCTGAACCTGATTGCGGGGCTGTTAAAGCCCACGAGCGGGGAAATTTTACTGGATGGGAAGAAGATAACCGGACCGGGAGCAGACCGGACGGTAATGTTTCAGGACCACGGTCTGTATCCGTGGTTGAATGTGATTGACAATGTGAAGTTCGGTATGAAGTTAGCGGGAGTTTCGAAGGAAGAGCAGGAGGAACGGGCGCTGCATTATCTGAAAATGGTAAATTTGCTGGAGTACCGGGACTATCCCATTCATCAGATATCCGGAGGAATGCGCCAGCGGACGGCTCTGGCAAGGGCGCTGACTATGGACTCGTCGGTTCTTTTGATGGACGAGCCTTTTTCTGCGTTGGATAAACAGACCTCAAATAAGCTTCGGGAGGAATTGCAGAGAATCTGGATGGAGACAAAGCGGACGATTTTATTCATCACCCACAGTGTGGAGGAGGCGGTTTACCTTGGGGACAGGGTAGTGGTGCTCTCTGCGGATTCGCAGAAGAAACCTCATATTGTGGAAATCGGGCTGGAGCGTCCGAGACACGTATATTCGCCGGAGTTTGTGGAACTGCGGCATCAAATCTTAGAGGAAATCAGAGGGGAGGAAATATAAGTGAGCATTGTAATTTTCCTGTGTGTGCTGATTGCGGTATGGCAGATTTTTTACTGGCTCGGCGTGGATGTACTTATGGTGTTTAAGTCATATGCCGTGCCCTCTCCGTTGGGAGTGGGACAGCGTTTCCTTGAGCTTTGCAGTGACGGGCCGCTGTGGCAGGCAGTTGCAAATTCGCTGCTCCGGGGCGTGGCGGGCTATGCCATTGCCATTGTTATCGGCGTGGTGGTAGGACTTTTGATGAACCATTTCAAATATTTGCAGAAAAATTTAAAACCCGTTATTCTGGGAATACAGACGCTGCCGAGTGTCTGCTGGGTGCCTTTTTCCATTCTCTGGTTTGGATTGTCCACCCAGGCGATTTTGTTTGTGGTGGTGATGGGCTCTGCGTTCAGTATTGCCATTTCCGTGGATAATGCTATTAAGAATATCCAGCCCATTTATATCAAGGCGGCGCTTACTATGGGAGCGGGAAAACGTCAGCTTTACCGGTACGTTATTTTTCCGGCAAGCCTGCCGGAGCTGGTTTCCGGCTTGAAACAGGGCTGGTCCTTTGCCTGGAGGGCGCTGATGTCAGGGGAGGTTATGACAACCTCCGTGGGTCTGGGACAAACCCTGATTATGGGACGTGACATGGCGGATATCAACCAGGTCATGCTGGTCATGCTGGTGATTGTCGTTGTAGGTATCCTGATTGATAAATTTATCTTTTCTGTCATTGAGAAGCGGCTGTTGATGAAACGGGGGCTGTGGGAAGCGCAGCAGGACTAAATGTTTGCGTAAGACTCGAAGAAAAAACAGAATTATTGAGGAGGAAAATTCCTCCAATCTTACAAAATTGTAAGAAATCACAGGGAAATGTAAGCTAAATCGATAGCCTGCATTTCCCTGTTTTGCTATACTGGGTACAGTTCAGGGAAAGATATGGTGGTGATTACGATGAAAGGAAAAAAGGCAGTCCTTGGGATTGCAGCTACAGGTATCATTCTGATTTATTTTATAAGGAAAGGGAGAAAAGTAAGAAATGGCGATTTTAGAGGTAAACAATTTAAAAAAAATATATACCACACGCTTCGGCGGTCATCAGGTGCAGGCACTGTCTGATATCAATTTTTCCGTGGAAGAAGGGGAGTATGTGGCGATTATGGGGGAGTCCGGTTCCGGGAAAACAACGCTGCTTAACATTTTAGCGGCATTAGACAAACCCACCAGCGGCACGGTGCTTTTAAACGGAAAAAATATTGTGGCGATTCGGGAAAAGGAGCTGGCGGCATTCCGCAGGGACAATCAGGGATTTATTTTTCAGGATTTTAACCTGTTGGATAATTTTTCGCTGAAGGATAATATCCTGCTGCCCCTGGTGTTAGAGCAGGTGCCGCCGAAGGAGATGGAGCCGAGGCTTATGCCTGTTGCAAAGCAGCTTGGGATAGGGGATATTCTGGCGAAGTACCCCTATGAGGTGTCCGGCGGGCAGAAACAGCGGGCAGCGGTGGCACGGGCGCTGATTACAAATCCCCAACTGGTGTTGGGAGATGAGCCTACCGGGGCGTTGGATTCTAAGGCAACGGACAGCCTGCTCCATTTATTTCACGAAATTAATGCACAGGGGCAGACGATTTTGATGGTAACCCACAGCATAAAAGCAGCAAGCCATGCCAACCGGATTTTATTCATCAAGGACGGCGAGGTATTCCACCAGTTGTACCGTGGAAATCTTTCTAATGAAGAGCTTTATGCAAAAATTTCGGATACCTTAACGATATTGACGACGGGTGGTGAAGAAAATGAATAGCCTTTATCGGAAACTGGCATTTACCAATATGAAAAATAACAGACAGTTTTATGTGCCCTACCTTTTGACGGGAATGCTGTCCGCCATGATGTTTTATTCCATGCGCGCCATGCAGGGGAATGAGGGGCTTGACCATGTGCGAGGCTCGGCGCAGTTGACGACTATCTTATCCTTGGGACTGGCGGTTATCGGTATTTTTGTCTGCATTTTGCTCTTTTATACTAATAGCTTTATTATGAAACGCCGGAAAAAGGAGCTGGGGGTTTATAATATCCTTGGCATGGAGAAAAAGCATATTGCAAGGGTTTTGTTCTGGGAAACACTGACCACCTTTGTTCTGTCCGTGGGCGGCGGACTGGTGTTGGGGATTGTTTTTAATAAGCTGCTGACCATGTTGCTTTACCGCATGACAGGGCTCTCCGAGAGCATTCCTTTCTATATTTCCGGCTGGGGCTGTATGCAGACGGTGGAGCTGTTCGGGCTGATTTATCTGGCAACGCTGTTTTATAATTTTATGCAGGTAAAGCTGGCAAATCCCATGGAGCTTTTGCGGAGCGGCAATGCCGGGGAGAAGGAGCCGAAAACGAAGCTGCTTCTTGCGGTTTTTGGCGTAGCCTGCCTTGCGGCGGGATATTATATCGCCATTACCACGGAGGATGTTATGGGCGTCTTAAGCCTGTTTTTTGTGGCGGTGCTGCTTGTCATTGTTGGAACCTACGCACTGTTTACAGCGGGAAGCATTGCCTTTTTAAAGCTGCTGCGCAGCAATAAGCGCTATTATTACCAGACAAAGCATTTTACTTCGGTTTCCGGTATGATTTACCGTATGAAACAGAATGCGGTGGGGCTGGCCAATATCTGTATTTTATCCACGATGGTGCTTGTCATGGTATCTACCACGGTCAGTATGTACGTAGGGCTGGAAGATGAAATAGAGCAGAACTATGCCGGAGATGTGGAGGTAACCGTAAATTATGCCGGAGTGCCGGATGAGGAAACGAGGAAAGCAGCCTTTGATGAGGTAAAGAGCAGTGTCCGGGAAAGCGGCAGAGTCGTTACCGAAACAATGAGTACGGCGAGTATCAGTACGGCTGTGGTGAAAGAGGAAAATGAGATTTCCATTTTGAGGGATGAAGCGTCACAAATGTCACAAATGGGAATGGCGGCAATTCTGACGAAAGCGGATTATGAGACATTAGAAGAAACCACACTGCCGGAGTTCGGGCAGGATGAGGTGGTTGTGGCGGCAGCCCCGGTTTATGAAGAAGGCAGCATCATTTTTCTCGGAAAAGAATACCAGGTGGCAGAAAGTATAAAACTGTCCGGTGCGAACGCAGCGTATGGCTCTCTGATTCCCGGAGGCGTCATGTATCTGGTGGTTTCGGATGAGGAAACGCTGTCGGATATCTATGGGAAAATGGCGGCTTACTATGAAGAAAATCCGGAGGCGGGAGGCTGCAGTGTTGCCTATGAAATGGCAGTTGACATAGATGGAACGGCGGAAGAGAAAAAGGAGTGTGCAGAGAATGTCCGGGAGAAAATGCAGGGGATTTGGGACAGCGGCGCGGCAGGATTTTCGCATACGACCGGATACGGCGTACAGTCAAAGCAGGAAGGCTATGAGGACTACTTAAGCCTCAACGGTAGCTTTTTCTTCCTTGGACTGTTTTTAGGACTGATGTTTTTGATGGTAACGGTGCTGATTATTTATTACAAGCAGATTTCTGAAGGGTACGAGGATAAAGAACGTTTTGCCATTATGGAAAAGGTGGGAATGAGCAGGAAAGAAGTGAAAGCTGCCATCGCATCTCAGGTACGGACGGTATTTTTCCTGCCCTTTGTGATGGCAGCAATTCATCTGGCAGCGGCATTTCCTATGCTGAGCAGGCTGCTTGCCATGTTAAATCTGTATAACAAGTCGCTGTTTGCTCTTTGCCTGTTGGCGACGCTGTTGGTGTTTGGGGTGATTTACTTTATCGTATTTAAAGTGACTTCTAAAACCTACTACCGCATTGTGGGGGAGCAATTTTAGGATATAAGTTCCCGGATAAACTGTTCGATTTCATCCACACAGGCGCCGCAGACGGTTCCGGCGCCGGTAGCCTCCTGGACTTCCTCTAAGGTAGCGGCACCGGCGTCCACGGCGTCTTTAATCATACCGCGGGTGGTGTTGGTACAGGGACAGATAATTTCTTCTAAATCCATAAATAAAAAACCTCCTTTTCAGACAGCATGTGCCGAAAGGGAGGTTTTTATTCATAAAGAGCAGACAACGGGAATCGAACCCGCCTCCTCAGCTTGGGAAGCTGATATACTACCGATGTACTAT
>JAGAIK010000567.1 GCA_017626625.1 Roseburia sp. | reverse complement strand
CAGTATACCGCCACGGTGGCAAATGATGTGACCCGGGTGGCAGTGACCGCAACCCCGGCAAATGAAAAGGCAACGGTGGAGTCCGTTACCGGAAATGAAAATCTTTCGGTGGGGAGTAATGCGGTAAAAATAGTGGTAAAGGCAGAAAACGGCGTGACCGCCACCTATACCATTACTGTCACAAGGCAGGAGGCGGCTGCGTCCTCTGAAAACACCGACGAACCGGAAGTGTTGACGGAAGAGCCGGTGGAAACCACAGGGGAAGCAGTGACGATTGGAGAGACTTCCTACAGCATTGTGGATAATTTCTCCGCAGAGAATATACCGGCGGGATTTTCAGAATCTACGGTCAATTATCATGGAACAGACTATAAAGGCGTAAACTTTGAGAATGGTAATTTATCCATGCTTTATCTTGTGCCTGCGGGAACGGAGGATTCTGCGGCGGCTAAGTTTTTCATTTATGATGCCACGGGAGACGGTTTTTATCCGTTTATTCAGTTGAAACATGGGGATAATTTTATCATCTGGCTGCCAACCCCGGCGGAATATGCGGCAGCGGAGGGAGAACAGCAGGTGGATATCACCGTAAATGACGGCGATACCATGACCGTACACCAGTTGACCGGAGAAGAGACGGCGGACTTTTCCTTCTTTTATGCGGTAAACCAGGACGGAACCACAGGCTGGTATCAGTATGATGCCTTAGAGCAGACTTACCAGAGACAAAACAGCTCTGCTGCGGCAGCAGCAACGGAAGGGGAGACGGAGGAAACGGTGGATGATAACACCGCCTACCTGCAGGAAGAGTATAATACATTGGAAACGGAAATGAAAAAAGAAAAATCATTTTCCAGAACTACGATAGGTGTGTTAATATTCATCATAGCGGTTTTGATTGTCATTATCATCAATCTGCTTCTGCGCAGAAGGGACGATATGGACGATGAGGATGACGGGGACGATTATGAGGAGCAGCCGAAACTGAAAAAAACATTTGCAGCCACCAGACGTTCTGCTGATGATTTCACAGACGATTTGGAGGAAGAACCGAAAATAAAGAAAACAGTTGCGGCAGCCGCACGTTCTAACGATGAATTTCAAGATGATTTGGAGGAACAGCCGAAAATAAAAAAATCATCTAAGGCAGTTAGGCATTCCACCGATGATTTTAAAGATGATTATGAGGAAGAAGCGAAGCGGGAAAAGAAACCGAAATTTTCAAAACGAATGACGGACGACCTAGAAGATGATTTGGAGGAACAGCCGAGAATAAAAAAATCATCCAAGGCAGTTAGACGTTCCACCGATGATTTTGCAGATGACTATGAGGAAGAAGCGAAGCGGGAAAAGAAACCGAAATTTTCAAGGCGAATGACGGATGACCTGGAAGACGAACTGGAGGAAGAACCGAAAGTAAGAAAGAAGTCCAGATTTGCACGTCATGAGAGAGACGATTTTGAGGATAATTACGAAGAACTTCCAAGGCATGAGGGTAAATCCGAATCCCCGAAACAGGAAAAAGAAAGCACCGGGGAAACTCCAATCCATGAAACCGTCACCAGAAGCAAAGACGGAATAGAAGTCATAGACTTCAACGATTTATAGAGGAAAGAGGGAAAACAATGCAGACACCATATACAGCAAAAGCGAAAAGAGCGGTGGATTTGGCAAACCGAATGTCAAAATCCCTGCATCACAACTATGTCGGTACGGAACATCTGCTGTTGGGGCTGTTGAAAGAGGGAACCGGAACAGCGGCACAGGTATTGACGGAAAACGGCGTGGCTTTAGAGAAAGTATTAGAACTGATAGAGGAACTGATTGCGCCGGAGGGAACGGTACTTACCATGGAAGGACAGGAATATTCTCCCCGGGCGGCAGGCGTTTTAGAGGGAGCGGCAAGGGAGGCTGCCCGTTTCCATTCTGAAAAAATCGGTACGGAACACATTCTGCTGGCGATGATCAAGGAGGCAGACTGCGTGGCGTCAAGGCTTTTAAACACCCTTGCCATCAATACCCAGAAAATGTATGTAGATACCCTGATTGCCATGGGAGAGGACGCCAATCTCTATAAAGAAGATTTCCAAAACGGGAAACCTATCCGGAAACGGGACGGAGAGGGGACTCCGGTTTTGGACCAGTATTCCAGGGATTTGACCAGACTGGCAAGAGAGGGAGCCTTAGACCCGGTGGTGGGCAGACAAAAGGAGATTGACCGTGTGATACAGATTTTAAGCAGGAGAACCAAGAACAATCCCTGTTTAATCGGAGAGCCGGGCGTGGGAAAAACCGCCATTGTGGAGGGGATTGCCCAGAGAATCGTTACGGAGATGGTACCGGAAACGGTATTGAAAAAGAGAGTGGTATCCTTAGATTTATCCGGCATAGTGGCAGGTTCAAAATACCGGGGTGAGTTTGAGGAGCGAATCAAACGGGTGATTCAGGAAGTAAAACGTGCAGGAAATGTACTGCTGTTTATTGACGAGCTTCACACCATCATCGGCGCCGGAGGGGCGGAGGGAGCCTTAGACGCCTCCAATATTTTAAAGCCTGCCCTTGCCAGAGGGGAGAT
>JAGAIK010000566.1 GCA_017626625.1 Roseburia sp. | reverse complement strand
TTAGGAACGGCGGCATGTCTGCTTACGGGAAGCGTTAGCGGCTGCAGCGGCGGAAGCCAGGGGGAACTGCCAAAAAGCATTAAAATCGGTGTGACGGTGTATGACCAGTATGATACCTTTGTGTCCCAGTTGATGGAGGATTTTGGCGCTTATGCGGGACAGAAAGAGGATGAAACCGGAGTGGCAATCAATGTGGAAATATACAATGCGGCGGACAGCCAGACCACCCAGAACAGCCAGGTGGAAGAAATGTTAGATAACGGCTGTAATGTCATCTGTGTGAATCTGGTGGACCGGACAGAGCCCACCACCATTATTGATATGGCGGAGAAAAACCAGGTTCCGGTCATCTTTTTCAACCGGGAACTGGTGGAGGAAGATTTAGAGCGCTGGGAGCAGCTTTACTATGTGGGGGCGAAAGCCTTCGAGTCCGGGATTATGCAGGGGGAAATTGCGGCGGATATGTTTAAAGAGCATCCCGAAACGGATAAAAACGGTGACGGCATTTTTCAGTATGCGGTGTTAGAGGGGGAAGCCGGGCATCAGGATGCCATTGTAAGGACGGAATATTCCGTGTCCACGCTGGTAGAAAACGGGGTGGAGGTGGAGAAGTTAGGCTATGCCATTGCAAACTGGAACCGGGCGCAGGCGCAGACGAAGATGACGCAGATGTTAAGCGAATACGGAGAGAAAATCGAACTGGTGCTCGCTAACAATGACGACATGGCGCTAGGGGCAATCGATGCGTTAAAAGCCTCCGGCTTAGAGCAGGACAGTTGGCCGGTCATCGTCGGAATTGACGGGACGGACGTGGGGCTTGCAGCGGTGGCAGGCGGAGAGCTGGCAGGCACGGTCTATAACGACAAGAAAGGGCAGGCGGAGGCGATGTTAAATCTTGCCTACCAGCTTTCTGTGGGCGGTGATTTGACAGAGTTAGAATTAGAAGAGGGAAAATACATACGGCTGCCCTATGCCAAGGTGGGGCCGGAAGAGGTGGAGGACTATATAGAAATGTCAAAGCCGCCAACGTAAGCCCCGGGGAAATGGGCAAACAATTTACCAGAAAAAAGGGATTGAAAAATTTTAAGGATTTTTCAGTCCCTTTTTTGTGTATTCTGTCGAAAAAATACACTATTTGTTGAAATTCTTGGAAACTAAGAATATAATGCAATAGAACCCTCTTTTTGAGAGAAAAAGAAAAGAAAAAATCTTAAAAACTAAGAAAATGGCTCTCCTGCGGTAAGGCGGGCGGAGCCATAGAGAAATGAGTATAGATGATTACATATATTTGCCATAACAAGGATGAAAAAACAGGAAAACCCCTGCCCTGTGCGGGAAATCCCTGCCGGACCAGCACCTGTCCCACCTGCGGCGGCAGGGCGGACGCAAAATCCCGGATTTACTGGTGCGATACCTGTAAGGTACCGCTGTATGAGGAATATTGCGGACTCTGCGGGAACAAAGGCAGGCAGTTTGCCGCGGATGTCCGTCCGGTATTTCCGGAGGAGCGGCTTTTGGTGGAGCTGGTGTTGGGAAAGCCCTTTGCCTTTTCGGAGAAATCCGTCTGGAACGGCAGCGGCAACCACTATTATGTGGATGGGGAAAAGATTGCATTTTCCGTCAGGAAATTAAAACAGATAGATACAGAGGCATTGCGCCAAGAATATGAAAAACAGAGCGGGAAAAATTCGTACGAATACTTTGACGAAATGACGGCAAAATTTGTTCGGGCGAACCGCAGACGATATGAGCATATGACGGAGGAGGCGAAGTCTTATATCCGCTCTGCCTCCGAGGGCTTTGGAACGATGGATATGTTTGTCTCCTTCAGTGGAGGAAAGGATTCCACCGTCACGGCGGATTTGGTGACCCGGGCGCTCTCTTCCCCGCAGATTATGCACATATTCGGGGACACTACCCTGGAATTTCCTTTTACCTACGCCTATGTTGAGCGGTTCAGAAAAGCACATCCCAAAACACCCATGATTTCCGCCAGAAATAAAGAAAAAGATTTTCAAGAATTATGCCGGCTGATTGGACCGCCCAGCCGGGTCATGCGGTGGTGCTGTACCATTTTTAAGACGGGGACGATTCAGAAACGCATTAAGTCCCTTTACCGGGAGAAAAGCAGGATACTGACCTTTTACGGAATCCGCCGGAGCGAATCCGTAAGCCGGAGCAAATATGAGCGGGAATCCGACAGCCCGAAGATTACCAAGCAGAGGATTGTCTCTCCCATTATTGACTGGATGGATTTTGACATCTGGCTGTATCTATTGTCCACCGGGATAGACTTTAACGATGCCTACCGCCTGGGCTATGCCAGGGTAGGGTGCTGGTGCTGCCCCAACAACAGCGGATGGTCGGAGTTTTTATCCAAAATCCATATGCACGAACAGGCGGCGCAGTTCAGGCAGATGTTGATTGATTTTGCAAGGAGCATTGGAAAAGAGGATGCGGAGGTTTATGTGGACGACGGCTACTGGAAAGCGAGGCAGGGGGGAAACGGCGTGGCGTATGCCCAGAAATCCGTGGTTTCCTTCGCCCCCTGCGCC
>JAGAIK010000565.1 GCA_017626625.1 Roseburia sp. | reverse complement strand
CACGGCGGAGGTCGAGAGTTCGAGTCTCTTCTGGGTCGTTCGTAGTGAAGCAGAAAATGTGAGTGTGTATGTCGGTTCTGCAAACCGCCATTCCGCGCTAACGCTCAGATAAAAACATTAAATCTGAGTCTTAGTCAAGCAAGCTTGCCACGGCTCATATTTAATGTTTTTAACACTCACTACAAGTAATGCGTGGGATCTTAGCTCAGCTGGGAGAGCATCTGCCTTACAAGCAGAGGGTCATAGGTTCGAGCCCTATAGGTCCCATTTTGCCGGCGTGGCGGAACTGGCAGACGCGCAGGACTTAAAATCCTGTTGTAGCAATACAGTACCGGTTCGATTCCGGTCGCCGGCATGACAGCGAAGATAAGGGAAGTAAAGTAGAAATGCTTTACTTCCTTTATTTTTTTGTATCAGTTAGAGGTGGGAAAGTCCGCTTTGCTCATCAAAAAAGTAAAAACTGGTTATTCGTCCGATTTCCCATGTCATTCGTCGGAAAAATGACACAAACAGTTAAAAATGTGGTATATATTGGTAGAACAAAAATAAGGCGGTGGAAAAAGATGAAATGGAAAAAAATAGTGGTCATATTGTTGGGGCTGGGGTTATTTTGCGGCGGATGCCAAAAGGCAGAGAAGGAAAGCAGTTGGTTGGCGGAAAATAATTATGAAAATGAATATGGTCAGATAGAAGAGGATGGCTTTAACAGCGAAGAAGGAGAAGAAGAGATGGCAGAGAGAGAAATGACAGCAGAACAAATGGAACTTTTATGCAGGATTTCCGTCAATGAAGAAAAGGTAAGGGAAGGCAGACTATACGACTGGCAGAAAGAGATATTGAACCAGTATGATTTTGCCATGGATTATCTGAGAGAAAAATATCCTTCCCATAGCTTTCAGATTATAAATTGTGAGCCTAAGAACAAATTAAATTCTTATACGCATTTTACAATTATAGAGGAAACAGCGCCGGAAGATTATTACAGTTTGAATATCAATGTGGAAGAAAGTGATTCCGGCAATGCTTATGAGGCATCGGACAATTACTACGGCGCTTTGAAGGAAGAGGAATTTGCTGAAAAATTATTTGAATTAGTACAGCAGGAAGTTCCCGAATGTATCGAAGTAAACACCAACATGCCTTATGTTTTAGGGAGCGAGTATGGTGAGAATTTAGATTTAGATATGGTATTAAACGGGGAAATAGAGATGGCGCAGGATACAACCTTTATTGTAGGGAGTGAAGAAAAAACAGAAGAGGAGTATGAGAAGGAAGCAAAGGTGTTGGAAAATTTTGTGAAAGGAAGAGGCATTTCAGGCTCTTTTGCTGTGGAATTTGTGCAGAACGAGAATCAGGAAAACGTGTTATATAAAGCTTATTTTTTCGGAAAGTAAATTGCAAAGAAATAACGGTAGACGGATATCAAAATGGCACATAGGGCAGAAGGAGGAACGATGGCAGAACTTTCAACGGAACAGGTGTTACTATTAAATAATCTTATGTATATGACGAACCAGCCGCCGCTTCAGGAGATTGCATCCAGTGATGCGGGAACGGTGGAGGATTATATCAATAAGATTGCAGCAGATAAATTACAGGGAGAGCAGGACTACGGCTCCTATATGACAGGAGACGACTGGAAAAACCTGATTAATGCGGTGAAAAATGACGAGCAACTGATGAATATGCAGATTGCAGAGACCCATGTTTCTGCAGTGGAAGACGGTGTCGGAGGGGGAGTGAGTGCAGTCTTTGTTGACCCGGACACCGATGAGGCGGTGGTTGTTTTCCGGGGGACGGGAAGCCTTGAATGGAAGGATAATTTTGTGGGCGGAGGCCCGACGGATGCCGCAGACGGCGTATCTACCCGCTGCCAGGAAGAGGCGTTAGCATGGTATCAATCGCTGGATTTAGACCAGTACAGCACGGTTACGGTGACAGGTCATTCCAAAGGAGGAAATAAAGCAAAATATATTACCGTTATGGATGATTCGGTGGACCGCTGCCTTTCCTTTGATGGACAGGGCTTTTCCGATGAGTTTGTGGGCAAATATCAGGATGAAATAGCCCGGAATCAGGGAAAGATTACCAACAGCAATGTGGACAGCGATTATGTCAATCTGCTGTTAAATGATATCGGGCAGACGGATTTTTATGAGGGCTTCGATTACGGGGACGGTGCTTTCCTGGAAAATCATTGTCCCAATACTTTTTTTGATTTTAAAGAGGATGGCTCTTACCAGATGGTTTCTAGCGTCAGAGATGAGAGAATGGAAGTGTTGGATGAATTTCTGAATAATTATCTGAGAACCCTATCGCCGGAAGAAAAGCAGGAGACGCTTGAAATGATAGGGGAGCTTGTGGAGGGTGGCTTTAACGGTGCCTCTGTCAATGATATTCTGGATATTTTTGCAGATGATAAAAATATGGAATATGCGGCGGATTTGATTGCATATACCATGGAGTACAAAAAGCAGAAAACGGAGCTGGTGGACGCATTAAAGAGCGTGTTAGAAGATATGGGAATGGATAATGTGACAGGGACGGTGGATACCGTGGTGGCAGTTACGGAGTGGAAGTATTTTTCTTATTTTGCAGATGGGTTGGGCTTACTGGCGGGGCACATTCCTGATTTTGCGTATGACCTGCTGCAAAAATTTCTGGAAACAAAGGGTATTACCCTTACCAAGAAAGAATTGAGAAAGCTCGCCGAATTTTTCCAATTTCTTGCAGAAGACATGGATACGGTAGTTATTGCAGACAACGGAGCGGACTTGGGAGTGACATCGGGGAAAAAGCCGGTGAAGCATATGACAGGCAGCGGCACAGCAGCTTTTTATATCCATTTCAGGGAAATCCGGCAGCAGGAAGAAAATCTCAGGGAGTACAGCGGGCAGCTTTTGAAAAATGCAGAGAGAATGGAAACTGTCATTCATCATCTGGACGGCGGTTATGGTGGGATAAAAGCAACCATAGGAGCGTTGAAAAGCGAAGTGCTGCAGGAGGCAGAGCAGTGCAGGAGTATGGCGGAAGTTTTAGGGGAAATTCTCAAATGCTATGAAACTGCGGAGAAAAAAATCTCTTCGACAAAAATTGCAGCAAATTTTTAAAAAAGGTATTGACAAAAAGGTATACGTGCGTTATTATATATAACGTTCCGTGTGAACGTTATAAAAAATATGTGTGCGTAGCTCAGCTGGATAGAGCACTTGGCTACGGACCAAGGTGTCGGGGGTTCGAATCCTCTCGCGCACGTATGATAAGGAGCGGTTATGTTGAATGTATCAATATAGCCGCTTCTTTTTATGTGCAGCCCCGTGTATTGGGAATATGCCGCAGAAGTGGTGCACAGCCCCAGGATACGCAGGAGGAAATTTTCCCGGCTGGATTTCACATGGAACGCCTTTAATTGATGTTGCGAAATTGCAGAAAACAGTATAGAATAAAATTTGGAATGAGATTTTTATAGAAAGCATCGTATCAATATTTG
>JAGAIK010000564.1 GCA_017626625.1 Roseburia sp. | reverse complement strand
GGTGATATCCACCAGAAGCCCGGTACGGTTATTTCCGTAAATCTTAATCTCCGCACGGTAAAGTCCGTTGCCGATGCTCTCCTCATCATGCTGCCACTCTGCGTCAATCAGACGTTCTTTTTCCATTTCCGATAAATTTATCACATTGATACAGTCCGTCCGGTGAATGGAAACGCCCCTTCCCCGGGTGACAAAGCCTACGATTTCATCCCCCGGCACCGGGCTGCAGCACTTGGAAAAATGCACTGCCACATCATAAAGCCCCTTGACGATGATACCGCTCTTTGAGTGCTTTTCCACTGCCTTTTCCCTGTTTTCCGCAATGGTCTCTAACACTTCCTCATCGGTAATTCTCGCCAGATGGTCTTTTTTGTATTCCTCATACATACGGTTTACAATCTGACCTTCTTTTAACCCGCCGTGACCGATGGTGGCAAGGCAGGAATTCCAGTCATGGAAACCGTATTTCCGCAATATTTTCTCCTGATACTCCGGTTTATTGATATCCGGGAAGTTAATGCCCTTCGCCTTGCAGGAGGCAATCAAAAGCTCTTTCCCGTGAATGATATTTTCTTCCTTAAGCTCGCTGCGGAACCACTGGTTAATCTTGTTTTTCGCCTGGGTACTCTTGACGATATTCAGCCAGTCGCGGCTTGGTCCCTTGGAATTTTGCGAAGTGACAATCTCAATCCGGTCGCCGTTCTGGATAATATAGTCGATGGGCACCAGCTTTCCGTTTGCCTTTGCCCCCACCATTTTATTTCCCACGGCAGAATGAATGCTGTAGGCAAAATCAATGGGTGTAGAGCCGTTGGGAAGGTTTTTCACATCTCCGGTGGGCGTAAAGCAGAACACGGTGTCTGAAAACAAATCCAAATCGCTCTTTAACAGGCTCATAAATTCCTTATTATCAGACATATCCCGCTGCCACTCCAGAATCTGGCGCAGCCAGCTTAACTTTTCTTCCTCCGTCACCGTCATGGGTACAGCCGCACCGCCGTTATTGCTGGCTTCTTTGTATTTCCAGTGGGCTGCGATACCGTATTCCGCCGTACGGTGCATTTCATAGGTACGAATCTGAATCTCAAAGGGCTGTCCGGTGGGTCCTATCAGCGTGGTGTGCAGAGACTGATACATATTGGGCTTCGGCATGGCGATATAGTCCTTAAAACGCCCCGGAATCGGTTTATACATCTCATGGATGACGCCCAGCGCCGCATAGCAGTCCTTGACGGAATCCACAATGATACGGATAGCAAACAAATCATAAATCTGGTCTAAGGTCTTATCCTGGTTGACCATCTTCTTATAGATACTGAAAAAATGCTTTGCCCGCCCGTCAATCTGCGCCGGAATCCCCGCCTCTGTGATATGCTTGCGCACTTCCTCCACAAGGCTCTGGACATACTCGTCCCGGACGCTCTTTCTCTGGTCAATCTGCCGCACCAGGTCATAATAAGCCTCCGGCTCTAAATATTTTAAGGATAAATCATCTAACTCAATCTTAATCTTGGAAATACCGAGACGCTGCGCTAAGGGACAGTAAATCTCCTGGGTTTCCCGGGCAATCCGAATCTGCCCTTCCGGTGACTGGTATTTTAAGGTCCGCATATTGTGCAGGCGGTCCGCCAGCTTAATCATGATGACACGGATATCCTTCGCCATGGCAAGAAACATCTTCCTTAAGTTCTCCGCCTGCATTTCTAAACGGTCCGAGGTTTTATCCTTTTCGTTGGGATTATTGTCTGTCAGATGGAGATGTTTCAGTTTTGTCACACCGTCCACCAACAGCAGCACTTCCTCCCCGAAAATGTCCGACATCTCCTATTCCGTCATGGTCGTGTCCTCTAACACGTCATGAAGCAGCCCGGCAACAATCGTCTCCTTGTCTAACTCTAACTCCGCTAAAATAATGGCAACACATAAAGGATGAATAATATATGGTTCCCCCGATTTGCGCACCTGTCCCTGATGTGCTTCACTGGCAATCTTATAGGCTTTCTCAATCATTGAGATATCCGTAGAGGGATGATATTTGCGCACGCTGGCAATGAGCTCGTCATATAACACTTCCGGGCTCTCAAATTCCTTCATCTTTTTCAATTTCTGTTCAATCTGATTTG
>JAGAIK010000563.1 GCA_017626625.1 Roseburia sp. | reverse complement strand
AGCAAGGCTGCCCTACCGCATGAAGTGGGAAGAGGATTTTCTTTCTTACCTGAAAAAATTAGATGAAAAGAAACCTGTGATTCTCTGCGGCGATTTGAATGTCGCCCACGAAGAGATTGATTTGAAAAATCCGAAAACCAACCGCAAAAACGCCGGATTTTCCGATGAAGAGCGGGCAAAGATGACGGAGCTTCTGGCAAACGGATTTACCGACACGTTCCGCTATTTTTACCCGGATTTAGAACAGGTTTACTCCTGGTGGTCTTACCGCTTTAAGGCGCGGGAAAAGAATGCCGGATGGCGGATTGACTATTTTATTACCTCGAAACGGTTAGACGGACAGTTAGAGGATGCCAAAATCCACACCTCCGTCCTGGGGTCTGACCACTGCCCGGTGGAACTGACACTGAATCTGTAATCTTAATTATCTATAGCTAAATTCTGCCCCCGCACCGCCGCCTCAAGCTGTCCTAACGCCTGCCTTAACGTACTTTTAGGGCAGGCGATATTGATTCGTTCAAAGCCTTCCCCTCCGGCGCCAAAGATTGCTCCGCTGTCTAACCAGAGTTTTGCTTTCTTTCCCAACAGTTCCTCCCGCTCTGCCTCCGTCAGCCCAAGCTCCCTGAAATCAAGCCACAGCAGATAGGTTCCCTCCGGCTCTATCAGTTTAATCTCCGGCAGATGTTCTGCAAGGAAATCTCTCACAAATTCCAGATTTTCCTTTAAATAAATCTTTAACTCCGCAAGCCATTCCTCCCCCGTCTCATAAGCCGCCTGGGTTGCCGCAAGCCCCATGAGATTCACCTGGCTGTAACCTGTCTGGGCGACGGCTTTCCGGAATTTCTGCCGGAGTTCCTGATTGGGAATAAAAATATTGGAAACCTGCAGACCTGCCAGATTAAAGGTTTTGCTGGGAGCCGTGCAGGTGATGCTGTTTTCCGCAAATTCTTTTCCAAGGGAGGCAAATACAAGGTGGGTATGCCCCGGGTAAGTAAAATCGCCGTGGATTTCATCGCTGACCACCAGCACTCCGTGCTTTAAGCAAATCTCCCCTATTTTTTCCAGCTCCCATTTCTTCCAAACCCTGCCCACCGGATTGTGGGGACTGCAGAGCAGAAATAATTTCACCTCATTTGCAATGATTTTTTCCTCAAAATCCTCAAAATCAATCTCATAATGACCGTCTGTCAGTTTCAGAGGATTGTTCACCAGCCGGCGGCGGTTATCCCTGATGGCTTCCGCAAAAGGATAGTAGACCGGCTGCTGTAACAGCACTGCCTCCCCCTCCTTCGTAAAAGCCCGGATTGCCGCAGCTATGGCAAAGACAACCCCCGGCGTTTTTACCAGCCATTGCCTTTCCGTCTCCCAGCCGAAATGTTTCCGGTACCACGTGGAAACCGCCTTAAAATACGCCTCTTTTCCCTCGCTGTAGCCGAAAATTCCATGGGAAACCACCCCGTGCAGCCGCTCTAAAACCTCCGGCGCCGTCTGAAAATCCATATCCGCTACCCACAGAGGCAGGACGTCCTCCGCCCGTCCTCTCTCCTTTGCAAAATCATATTTAATGCAGAGACTGCCTCTGCGCTCAATCACTCTGTCAAAATCATATCCCATCCTTGCCCTCTTTTCTGCACATGTTATCCGGTCGTGCATTCTGCACAGAACTATTATATTCTTTCCCAGAATATTCTGCTCCCGTTTTGTGCTTTTGTTTATTTCATATAATTCATATCAATTTAGTATGATATTATCATTTTATGGGAGGGATGTCAATATGTTCCTGCTTTCTATGAATAAAAATACCGCAGTCCCTCACGAACTGCGGTATTTTTCTATTCTTTCCACTTTTTATTTTCCATGATGAATATCCTTAATCGGAATATTGGCAAACAGCGCCGGAACCGTTCCGTTGCTGCCCTCAGACTCCGTCTGGGTAATCTGAATATCCAGACCCTCGGTGTCAATGTCCATATATTTGGAAATCACCTGGATAATCTCGTTTTTAATCTGTTCCATCATTTCCGGAGAGCAGTTTGCCCGGTCCGATACCAGCAAAAGCTTTAAACGGTCTTTTGCCACGTCACCGGAATTTTTCTTTTTAAATAGTTCAAACAATCCCATGAGCTGCTCCTCCTAATTTTTCCTGAACAAATCTTTTAATTTGGAAAATACTCCTGCTTTTCCCTCCAAATCCAAAAACGGCACTTCCTCGCCTAAGATACGGTGGCAGATATTCTCGTATGCCTTTCCTGCAAGGCAGTCGGAACCAACCAGCGGCTCGCCCTGGTTGGTGGAAATCACGATATGCTCATCATCCGGCACAGCTCCGATTAAATTCACCGCAAGGATATCGCAGACATCGGCAACATTCATCATATCGCCCCGCTTTACCATATCCATACGAAGCCTGTTGACAATCAAATCAATCCGTTTTAACTCATTTGCCTCTAACATCCCGATAATACGGTCCGCGTCACGGATAGCGGAAACCTCCGGCGTGGTGACAACAAGGGCGCGGTCCGCTCCGGCAATGGCATTTTTAAATCCCTGCTCGATTCCTGCCGGGCAGTCTAACAGTATGTAATCAAAATCCTGTCTCAGCTCCTCAATCAGCGCCTGCATCTGCTCCGGTGTCACCGCCGTCTTATCCCTGGTCTGAGCGGAAGGCAGAAGATATAATTCCGGATATTTTTTATCTTTAATCAACGCCTGTTTGATGCGGCAGTTTCCTTCCACCACGTCCACCAGATTATAAACAATCCTGTTTTCCAATCCCATAACTACGTCTAAGTTACGCAGTCCGATATCCGTGTCAATCAATACCACTTTTTTGTTTAGCTGCGCTAAACCGGTTCCCACGTTTGCGGTTGTAGTGGTCTTACCAACTCCGCCTTTTCCAGACGTAATTACGATTACTTCACTCATGTTTTTTCATTCCTCCTGCTGTTAAATATCACTTAATAATTCCTTCGTCAACGGCTCAATACAAATAGTTCCGTCTTTGGTATATGCAATCTGGGGATTTGAAGGGGATTCTTTGGTTTTCTTCTGCCGCCTTCTTTTTCCAAAGGTCTTGTCCGGGCTCTTGGCAATCACATTTCCAATCCGAATCTGAATGGGGTCCATATCCAGTGCCACAATAAATGCACTGTCGTCCCCGCCGATGCCTGCGTATACATTTCCCTTCACAGCGCCTAAAATCACAATGCTGCCATAGACGGATACGGTGGCGCCGGGATTCACATCCCCCACCACCACAATGCCGGATTCACTCTCAATGACCTGGCCGGAACGCAGCGTTCCACGGTAAAACTGGGTTCCTCCGTCCACATAGGGTTGTTGCACCGACGCCTGGCAGGCTTCTATCTGCTGTCTGATATATTCTTCATGCTCCGGATTATTGTCCACAATACAGAGTATCTCAATGGACGTGTTGGCTGTGACGGCGTCCACAATCGCTGTCTCCTGTTCGGGGGTCAACTGTCTCCCCTCAAAGGAAATCGCCAGCTTTGCGCCTTTGAAAAATTTTTCGGATTCTTTGAATTTTTCGATGATTGCCTTCAAAAGCGACTGGAATGCCATATCCTTGTCTAAAATAAGGTGGATTCCAAACTTATTACTTTTTATAATAACTGCCTGTGACATATCGCTCCTCCAATTTACTATCCGATTAAGTATAGCAGATTATTGCCGTCCGTGCAATGCAGCAGGGCGGAATTTTTGGAAATTTTTGCGGCATTTTGAAAGAGGACAGCAGGAAATTTCCCCTTTCTTTTCTCCTGCCGCGCTTTATACTCTCATAAAATCCGACATCACACAGGCACCCTTTGCGCCGGCCTCCATCACTTCCTCTAAACGACCGCCTTTTAAGCCTATGCCGCCGATGGCATAAACGGGAATCGTTACGGAGCGGCAGACTTCCCGCAGGAAAGAAAGCCCCCTCGGCGGAATGTCCGGCTTGCAGTCGGTGGCATAGATATGCCCGGCGGTAAGATAGGCTGCTCCAAGCTGCTCTGCCTCCTTCGCCTCCTCCGGGGAGTGGACGGAGCAGCCGATGTTCAGCCCATCCCCCCTCCGTCCCTCCGCTTTGCCTGGGAAACAAGCAGAACATATCCCCACTGCGCCCCCTCCGTCCCTGAATTTCCGTAATTCCCCAAGGGGCAGATGAACTGTCCTTATCCCCAGTTTTTTTGCAACGGCGGGAAAGTTATGCAGGATAAGTTCCACATCATAGTTCCGGCACAATGTTAAGACCTCCCCCGCCAGTCTTTCATAGGTTTCCTCCGGTAAATCCTTTTCCCGCAGCATAATTGCTTTCGGATGCTGCCCTGCCACTCTCTCTAACTGTTCTAAAAAAGGGCGGGTACAGAGTTTCCGGCTGGTTACTGCGATAATTTCGTTATTTGCCATAATCCTTCCTTTATTTCCATGCTTTCGGGCAGGAAGCATCTGCTTCACATACCCGCATGTCTACTATCCTATTTTATACATAAATGTAATCATTCATCACTGGCTGTAACCCAAGGTTTTCTAACGCCTGATAAACCTCCGTCACCGTCCGCCCGTCAGATATCTCAAACTGCTCGTCCCCCTTATCCTCCACGTCTTTGGCATGGCTGCCGATTCCGGTGCTGACTCCTGCGGAAATTTTGGTGGCTGCAATTTTCATAAGGTTGTCCCGGACTCTGGCGCATTCTCTGGTGGAAACGGTAATGCTGGCATAGGGCATAAACAGGCGGTACGCCGTCACTACCTGAAGCAACTGTGCCTCGTGAACGTCCATAGGATTGATTTTATCGTTATTGATAATAGGGCGCAGTCTCGGACAGGAAAAGGCAATTTCCGCATGGGGGTATTTCCGCTGGAGCAAATAGGCGTGCATTCCCGTGGCAAAGGCATCTTTTCTAAAATCATCAAGCCCTAACAGCGCCGCAAATCCTACGCCCCTCATGCCGCCCTTTAACGCCCGCTCCTGGGCATTGAGACGATAGGGGAAAATCCTCTTATGCCCTGCTAAGTGCAGTGTCTCATATTTATCGGAATGATAGGTCTCCTGAAATACCGTCACATAATCTGCGCCGCACTGGTGAAGAAAGGCATACTCGTCGGAATTCATGGGATAAACCTCTAAGCCTACCACCTTAAAATACTTCCTTGCAATCTTACAGGCTTCCCCGATATAGGCAACATCGGACATCTTTTTGCTCTCCCCGGTCAAAATCAGGATTTCCTGCAATCCGCTTTTTGCGATTTCCGCCATCTCCGCTTCGATTTCCTCCGCATTTAATTTTGCCCTCTTTATTTTATTGTGGCAGTTGAAACCGCAGTAGATACAATAGTTTTCACAATAATTGGCAATGTAAAGCGGGGTAAAAAAACAGATGGAATTTCCGAAATGCTTCTCTTTCTCCCGCTTCGCCGCCTGCGCCATTTCCTCTAAGTAAGGCGTTGCCGCCGGGGACAGCAGCGCCCCGAAATCCTCCGGCGTGCGGTTTTCCTTATTCAGGGCGGCAAGCACATCCGCCACCGTATATTTCTCATAATCATACTGTTCCATGGCAGAAACCACACGCTCCGCCACATCTGACTCCAACACCTCCATATCCGGCAGATACGCCATATGGTCGATGCGCGCTTCCTTCTGGTGTTCCTTTATTGCATCGCTCAAAATACTCTCGTTGATATGTTCCTCTTTGCTCATGTCGTTACCTATTGCTCTCCTTTCCCTGACTGCAAAATTTTGATTTCTGTATTCTTTCAACTTCTGCAAAATTTCGGCTTTTACATTCTTTCGATTTCTGCAAAATTTTTGTTTATGCTTTCTTTTGATTTCTGCCAAATTTTTGTTTATGCTTTCTTTCAATTTCCGTAAAATTTCTGTTTCTGCTGCATTGGCTTTTCAGTAATTTATTCATGCAAAAATCCTGTCAACGGAGAAGATGCGCTGGCGCCTTTTTCCCGCACTCTGCCAAGTCCTGCCAGATACGCCCCTCTTCCGGCTTCAATTCCCTGACGGAACGCCGCCGCCATTCTGGGGATATCTCCTGCGGTGGCAATTCCGGTGTTTGCCATAACTGCTGCCGCTCCCATTTCCATTACCTCGCACGCCTGGGAGGGTCTGCCGATTCCTGCGTCCACGATCACCGGAAGGTCTATTTCATCGATTAAAATCTGGATAAATTCTTTCGTACAAACACCTTTATTGGAGCCGATGGGGGATGCCAGCGGCATAATGCAGGCTGCTCCCGCATTTGCCATGTCCCTTGCCGCATTCAAATCCGGGTACATGTAGGGCATTACCACGAAGCCCTCCTTTGCCAGTATCTCCACTGCTTTCACCGTCTCATAATTGTCCGGCAGCAGATATTTGGAATCATGAATCACCTCGATTTTCACAAAATCACTGTGGCAGATTTCTCTGGAAAGTCTGGCAATCCGCACCGCCTCGTCGGCGTTTCTCGCACCGGAGGTATTGGGAAGCAGGGTTACTCCCTCGGGAATGTAATCTAAAATATTGGCGACGCCTCCCTCATTGGCACGGCGCAGCGCTAAGGTTACAATCTGTGCTCCCGCTTCCTTTACCGCCGCATCAATCAGCTCTAAGGAATATGTTCCCGAACCTAAAATAAAACGTGAGGTAAATTCATGTCCCCCTAAATACCAACTGTCTTTTCTGTTTTCTCTCATTGCTTTGTCCTCTTTTCTATCTTTTTTATGATGTATCTGTATTTCTATCCAGGTGCTTCATGGAGACTGCCCCGCCAGGAGGCAGCCCGCCGGAAATGGCACCGCTCTCACGGGAAACTTATCTGCACCCGCCGCCCATAAAGGTCAATATTTCCAAAATATCTCCCTGTTCCAGCATCGTGGTTTCATAAGCCTCCCTTGCCACAATCGCTTCGTTTCTCTCCACTGCCACCTGATTCGGCTGATATTTCTCGGAAAGCAGAAACTCCTGCAATGTCATTTCTTTTTCTAACGTTCTCTCTTTGCCATTTACTGTCAATGTCATTTTTCTTTTTCGCCTCCTTAATTTTTTCCTCAAGAATCCGTGTACCTTCCGCAATAATCCCCCTTCGTCCCTAAGGATGGAATATCAACATTTTATGCAGGAATGCGGCAAGGTCTTTCCCTAGAACCAAAAAAGAGTTCACAAAGAAATACACCCGCGGTGGTGTACCCCTTCATGAACTCTTATGTTCACTCTCGTGTCCGTTCTGAAATTATGAAAACCGTTTCCGATTTACGGTATTTAGTATAGGCTGTGGCGGATTATTTGTCAAGGCAAACTGCCCCGCCATTTTTGCCCTTTTCTTTTTTGATAAATTCTGACTTAGGAAAAGGATGCAACCTTAAATTTGCGAATCAATCCCTCCAAATGCTCTGCCTGACTGCTCATTTCCTGGCTTGCCGCCGCACACTCTTCCGAAGTTGCAGAATTTGTCTGTACCACGTCATTGATATGCTCAACACCGTCCCCTACCTGACCGATAGCAGTAATCTGGTCGCTAAGGGCTT
>JAGAIK010000562.1 GCA_017626625.1 Roseburia sp. | reverse complement strand
GCCAGAGGCTGGGGCTCCGCCGGAGCTAACGGTGCCGACTGCTCCTTCACCGCAGACAACCAGACCATGGAAGGCACGATTCTCTGGGACAGTATCAGCACGTTAGACGTTCTTTTGACTGATAACAGCACCTGGAGCGGCTCCTATGTTCAGGACGAAAGCAATGCCGGAGACGGCGGCAACGGCACTGCCAGTCTTTCCATAGATGGAACCTCCACCTGGATTGTCACCGGGGACAGCAGGTTAAGCACCCTCTCCTGTGAAGGCACAATCACCGATGAAAAAGGAAATAGCGTTACTATCCAGGACACCGATGGTAACGTATATGCGGAGGGTGACAGCGATTACACCATCACCGTAGACAGCTATTCCGATAGCCTCACAAACTAAAACAAATCATAACAAAAGCCGGGGGATTTCCCTCCGGCTCATTCCTTTTTTAGTCGCTGTTGCGGCTGGTGTAGCCTGCCACTACATCATCAAATGGTTAGACGGCGACCATAAGGACAACGAATAACCTAGTGGGTGCTTTGCCACTATAAAAGAAAAATAGCATATGCAAATTTCTTTTTCAATATGCTTTCTTCGCTTTTTACATTACTTTTATAGAATTTTAAGTCAAATTATTAGCATAGCATCCCCAAAACTGAAGAAACGATACCGCTCCTGCACTGCAATTTCATAGGCATGAAGCACCTGCTCCCTGCCCGCCAAAGCAGACACCAGCATGACAAGGGTAGATTCTGGCAGATGGAAATTCGTAATCAGGGAATCTATCACCTTAAACCGATATCCGGGATAAATAAATATCTCTGTCCAGCCACTGGTTTCCTTTAAAAATCCCTGCTCGTCCGCAGCAGATTCCAGGGTTCTGGTACTGGTGGTCCCCACGGCAATCACCCGATGTCCTTCTCTTTTGGCACGGTTGATTTTATCTGCTTCCTCCTGGGTAATCTGATAAAATTCCGAGTGCATATGATGCTTGAGCACATCCGTTTCCTTCACCGGACGGAAGGTTCCAAGTCCCACATGAAGGGTGACCTCTGCAATCTCCACTCCCATATCCCGCACCTGCTGTAACAGCTCCGGCGTAAAATGAAGTCCCGCCGTAGGTGCCGCCGCCGAACCGTCGTATTTTGCATAAACGGTCTGGTAGCGGTTCTTATCCTGAAGCTGGTGGGTGATGTAGGGAGGCAGGGGCATTTGTCCCAAACGATCTAAGATTTCCTCAAAAATCCCCTCATAATGAAACTGGATAAGACGGTTTCCCTCTTCCACCACATCAATGATTTCTCCGGTCAAAAGTCCTTCGCCGAATATAATTTTTGTCCCCGGCTTGCATTTTTTCCCGGGTTTTACCAGGGTTTCCCAGATATCATTTTCCTTCCTTTTTAACAAAAGAATTTCAATCTTCGCTTCTGTTCCCTCTTTCACTCCGTAAAGTCTTGCAGGGATAACTCTGGTGTTGTTAATCACAAGGCAGTCCCCCGGCTTAAGGTAAGAAAGAATATCGCGGAATACCTTATGCTCCACCTCCCCGGTGTTTTTGTCAAGCACCATCAAACGGGAGCTGGAACGGTCCTCTAAGGGGTCCTGCGCAATCAGTTCTTCCGGTAACTCATAATAAAAATCTTTTACATCCATTATTTTCTGAGCTCTGCCCCCATTCCTTCTAAGGCTTTCACAATCTTATTCATCGCCCCTGTAATATCCGCCTCTTCTAAGTTTCTGTCCTTTGCACGGAAGGTAAGGGAGTAGGCAATGGATTTACAGCCCGCTTTAATCTGTGCTCCCTCATAGATATCAAAGAGCTGGTAGCTCTCTAACAGCTTTCCGCCTTTGTTGTCAAATATCTTTTCGATATCTCCCGCCAAAACGGTCTTTGGCACAATCATGGAAATGTCACGGGTGGCAGCCGGGAATTTT
>JAGAIK010000051.1 GCA_017626625.1 Roseburia sp. | reverse complement strand
GGCTATTTCTGAAAAATATCCGGGCTTAGATGAAGCGTTTTTAGACCATATCATTGAAACGATTTATTCGGAATTATTTCCCGATCATCTGTAAGGCTTATACTATTTTTTCAAAGGGAGGTAGTAATATATGAAATTACTGAAAGAGAAGATTCTTGCCGAAGGCAGAGCCATCAATGAAGATATTTTAAAGGTAGACAGTTTCGTCAACCATCAGGTGGAGCCACTTTTAATGAAAGAGATTGGCGAACATTTTGCCGGGCATTTTAAGGACAAGCACATCACAAAGGTTGTTACCATCGAAAGCTCCGGCATTGCCCCGGCGCTGATGACTGCCCTTGCCCTTGGTGTTCCCATGATTATTCTGAAAAAGCAGCCCTCTAAGGTGTTAAACGATGACCTTTACCAGACCGTAGTTACTTCCTTTACCAAGGGAACCAGCTACGAACTCACCATGTCGCAGAACTTCGTCAATGAAAATGACCATGTGCTGATTATTGATGATTTTCTTGCCAACGGGGAAGCAGCCACCGGAGCAATCCGGCTCATTCGTTCCGCCCACGCCACGGTGGCAGGTATCGGTATTTTAATAGAAAAATCCTTCCAGCCCGGCAGACAGAAATTAGAGGAACAGGGCTTTGAGGTTTATTCCCTCGCCCGCATCGCCAAACTCGGCAAAGATACCATTGAATTTTTACCGGAAGAATGAGTTATAACTCCAAAACAGGACAGCCCGGAATGTTATCCATGGCTGTCCTGTTATATTTTATTGCAGGATATAGCTATAACTGCTGCGGTAGATGTCGCTTTTCAGTCCGTTACGGTCATTTACCACCAATACGGATAATACATTCTCGCCCTCTGGTACATAGATAGGCTCCGTATATCTGGCAGACTGCTCAGTGGGGTCTGTGCCGTCCCAGGTGTAGTAAATACTGCAGCCCTCTTCCGCCGTGATGGTAACATAGGTTTCTCCCCAGATTTCACCGCCGTCCGGTGTCAGGGTCGGCAAATCCGGCGTCTTTTCCCTAACCTGGTAAGTTTCCTCCACCAGTTCACTGTAAATGCCCTTGTCGTTGACACACACTGCCTTTAGCTGGTATTCTCCGGCTTTACTGAATTTCAATTCCGTGCCCCGGTAGAGCAGCCCGTTCAGCGTATCCGGGACGGTTCCGTCTAAGGTATAGTAAATGTCATACCCCTTCGTGGAGAAAAGTCCCACCACAAGTTCTCCCTCATAAGTTCCGCCCAAAGGCGAAACCACAGGAGGCATTACAAGATACGGTTGGAACAGTACTAAAATCTCCGGGTTCGTGACGTCATCCGCCAATGCCAGAATGCTGTCGTAGTCTTCCCTGCTCTCATAGATGGAAATCAATTTTTCATAGGCATCCTTATCTGCAGCGTCCGCTTTAATGATTTCGATTAAGAGAATCATGGCAGAGTCGTAATTCTGCTGCTTCATATAGATATCAGCCATGGCTGCCCGCGCCGCTAAATCCTCCGGCTTGATATCCAAAGCTGCATTATAAAAATCCAGAGCTTCGGCATAATTTCCTTCCGCCCGCTCTTTTTCTGCCATTTCCATCTGGTAATCATAGGAGTTTGCGTTCTGCTCATCCACATAGAGCTTTACACCGATACCAATCCCAATGCCAATGAGAAGCAGACAACTGAATACAATGAGAATCAGATGGGAAATTTTTTTCTTTTTTCCCTGTTTTTTCTCCGGCGGCGTATCCTGCTTTTCCTCCGCCGTCTCCGGCTTCGGTTCCTCTTGCAGCAGTGAACGCAGGTAATCGTCCTCAAGCAGACTATAGTCAGGGAGAATTTGCGATTCGTGACCGCAAACGGAACAGTACAGACAGCCCTGTTTCAATTCTGCCCCACACTTCACACATTTCATAGGAAAACCTCTTTCATTCTCTTGTCATTGCTTCCACACAGTTATTCATCAGCATTGCAATGGTCATAGGTCCGACACCGCCGGGAACAGGAGTGATGGCTGACGTATGTTCTGCCACTTCCTCGTAATTGACATCTCCGCAGAGTTTGCTGACTACTTTTCCGTCTACTTCTTTCGGCTCTCTGTGGATTCCCACATCAATCACAACGGCTCCTTCCTTCACATAATCGGCAGTGATAAAACGCGGTTTGCCGATAGCTACAATTAAAATATCCGCCTGTTTACAGATTTCCTTTAAATTCTGTGTTTTGGAATGGGCAATGGTCACGGTGGCGTTTTCACGGAGCATTAAAAGCGCCATTGGTTTTCCCACAATATTGCTTCTTCCGATAACCACACAATTTTTTCCCTCGATTGTCACATTAGAACGTTTGAGCAGTTGGATAATTCCGGCAGGGGTACAGGAGACAAAGCCCTTTCCGCCTGTCACCAGATTGCCTACATTTTCAGGATGAAAGCCGTCCACATCTTTCTCCGGGGAAATGGTCTTTATGATTTTTTCCTCATCAATGTGCTTCGGTACCGGAAGCTGCACTAAAATTCCGTTTACTTTGTCATCGTTGTTTAATTTCTCAATCAATGCCAGTAACTCTTCCTCCGTGGTTTCCTCCGGCAGTTCGTAAGCTAAAGAGCCGATTCCGATATATTCACAGGCCTTCTTTTTATTATTGACGTAAACGCTGGAGGCAGGGTCGTTTCCCACCTGAATCACTGCCAGCGTCCCCTCAATTCCCTGTTCCTTTAAAGCGGCAACCTTTTCTTTTAATTCGTCCTTGATTTCCTGTGAAATTCTTTTTCCGTCGATTATCTGCGGCATGTTTTTTCCTCCCTTTTGATACAACAAACGTTCCTAACCTTAAAATAAACCTGTAATCACGCCGTCATCATCCACATCAATATGATAAGCGGCAGGGTCCTTGGAAAGTCCCGGCATGGTGGTAATGGCTCCTGTCACCGCCACCACAAACTCTGCTCCGGCAGAAACATAAACCTCTCTGACATTGACAGTAAATCCTTCCGGTCTGCCTAATTTGGTCTGATCGTCGGACAGGGAATACTGAGTTTTTGCCATACATACCGGAAAATGGGACATTCCCATATCTGCGATGCGTTTCAGTTCTTTTGCTGCCGCCGGAGAATAGGTGACACCGTCCGCCCCGTAAATCTCCTTTGCCACTGTCTCGATTTTCGCCTCTAAGGAAAGGTCATCTGCATAAATCGGCTCAAAGTGGCTTTCCTTCTGCTCCATCGTCTCTAACACCTTTTCTGCTAAAGCGACACCGCCTTCGCCGCCTTTTTCCCATACCTCGGACAGGGCAAATTCACAGCCTCTCTCCCGGCAGAACTGCTCGATATAATCCGTCTCCGCTTTGGTATCCGTCACAAAAGAGTTTAAGGTTACCACTACCGGAACTTTGTATTTCTGTAAGTTTTCAATATGTTTCTCTAAGTTTACAATACCTTTTTTCAAAGCCTCTAAATTTTCCGTTCCCAAATCCGCTTTTGCCACACCGCCGTTGTACTTTAAGGCGCGAACCGTTGCCACTAATACCACGGCATCCGGTTTTAAGCCCGCCTTGCGGCACTTGATATCGAAAAATTTCTCTGCTCCTAAGTCTGCACCGAAGCCAGCTTCCGTAATCACGTAATCAGCCAGTTTTAAGGCTGTCTTTGTGGCGCGGACACTGTTGCAGCCGTGAGC
>JAGAIK010000561.1 GCA_017626625.1 Roseburia sp. | reverse complement strand
GTCATTTGACAGGGTTTGCTTTGAAGGTAAGCCAGTAAATGTATTGGCAGGACCGGGAAGGGCATATATTTCGGAAGATGGTTATGACATATCGAAAAGAATGAAATCAATAACTCCTAGAAATTGGGATGAACTTAATGTAGAGACAAATCTTAAAATAAAAAATAGGGAAATGAAATTATCAATAGATTACAGTATTTGGCATAATAAAAAATTTATTGAAACTTCAATGGGGGAAGCAATTCCTCGGTTTTGCATCGAATACAGCAAGACCTTATCAATAAAAAATATACCAGCAATTTATTTACAGGTGTATGATTTTTTTTCATTTATAAGTTTTAGGAGAAATATCGTGTTTGATAAAATATATATCCAAAGGAAAATCGATGGGAAATATACTACAGTTGCAAAAGTAATAGTTAATTTGGAGGATTTTGGAGATTATAATAATACAGAAAGAAATTCGATTATTATTGATGACTGCCGTCAAAACTTTGGTGATTTATTTAAGTGTGTTGCCCAAAGGCGTCCTCAAAAAATTTATGATAATTTCTATATACCAAAAAACGGGAAAGAGAGTTCACAGCTTACATATGAAAAATTTTTATCGTGTGCATTAAGTTTGGAAAGTGAGTATGCGAGATTGTATCCAAGTAAGAAAGATGAAAATGAAAAATTTGCATATATACAAGGATTGTTTCAGGAATCCGCAGATAAGATGGATATGTTGTTTGCTTTAGCAACGGAAGATAGAATATCGCGTGATGAATTTGAAAAATGCTTTTATGGTGATGTAAATTCAAAATTGAAGAAAAATTTTGAAAGAATGTCAAAAACCAAAGCTAAATCATACCAAAGCTACTATTTAAAAATAGTTGATGCTCTGTCGAAAATAGATTATAGTTTGGGAGAAAAATACAAGAATGCATTAAATATGCATATGGATTTGGTGAAACCGGTTATAGATAGGATGAGCTCCGCTAATGGCGTGGTATTTCCAACTGAAAATGAGGCAGGAAAAATATTTGCAGATTTTAGGAATGGAATTGCTCATGGAAATCCACCAGAGATAGAAAAGATTCATTGTGTGCTTTTTGAAGTGGCCAGAGCATTAATTTATATAATGATATTAAAAAATGCAGAAATAGATGAAAAAAGCATTAAAAATATAGTAAGAAAGTTGTTTTGAGAAATGATATTGATTTTTACACCACTACATATCAAATTTATGCTAAAATACCACAGTAGTAAAACTCCCCAATTCCTACTACGTTTTTACTACTTTTGATGGCATCAATTTGCCCCGTTTTGCCCTGATTTGGCATTTTTTTTGTTACATTTTTAACAATCTCAGAGCAAAATTTATATTTGGCAAACTGCGGCAAATCGGGGCAGAATACGGCATTTTAGGAGGGGTTTCGTTTATGATAAAAGTATTATTTGTCTGCCACGGCAGGATTTAACGGACATGATAAAATACTTATAAATCAAATGTTTTCTGCATCTCTGGCTCAATTTTACCAATGATTTACCAATATTTCTGGAGAGCCAGACTTGCAATTATAATACAAGAATGAAAAGAGTAGCAAAACAGAGGACTTACGGCTTGCCGCCGGTCTTACCACAAATATGATTGCCAACATGGGAAAGGGAAAGCATATCAGCATGGAAACGCTGCTCCGTATCTGCGAAGCCCTGAATTGTGGTATTTTAGATGTGATTGCATTGGTACGGGATGAAGCAGATTCATAAAGCGAACATGGAATATATGGAGGACAGCACATGGATTACCGGGAAAACGCCCTATGCTATGAAGATTATTGCCGTTTAAGGGAAAACGTTGGCTGGGTTAATTTTTCAAAAGAACAGGCGCAGGCGGCACTGAACAACAGTCTATATACAGTGACTGTTTTTTGAAAATAATCAGGCTATTGGCATGGGAAGATTGATAGGCGACGGTATGTATTTGATGATAGCCGATATTGTAGTCGCTCCTACTTATCAGAAAAAAGGGATTGGGAGCAGGATTATCAATATGCTTATAGGATATGCAGACAGGGAGCTGTCGGACGGAGGACGAGCCAGTATACAGTTGATTGCAGAAAAGGGAAAAGAACCTTTTTATGAGAAATTCGGTTTCAAGATTATTCCACATGAATTTTGCGGTTCCGGAATGAGAAAAGTTATCCGCAAGTGAGCGCAGGGAGAATAAAAATGGAGAATTGGTTTACCGTAGAGCAAATAGACCCGGATACATTTGCTATCAGCGAATACAAGCACTGGGAAGAAACACATTGTTATCTATTATGCGGAGAAAAATGTGCTGTTCTTGTCGACACAGGTATAGGCATTTCCAATATCAAAAAAGTTGTAGACAGCCTGACAGACCTGCCCGTTATGGTCGTTACTACTCATGTTCATTGGGATCACATTGGCGGGCATAAGTATTTTGATAATATTGCCGTACATGAAGCAGAAAAGGACTGGTTATCAGTCAGCTTCCCGATACCGCTGCAAGTCGTTAAGAAAAATCTGACAAGCCTCCCGTGTGATTTTCCAACAGATTTTGATATTAACGCTTATCAGATTTTTCAAGGTATGCCGCAAAAGATCCTGCATGATGGCGATTCCCTGAATTTAGGCGGGCGGGAAATTCAGGTCATTCATACGCCGGGGCATTCGCCCGGACATTGCTGCTTTTACGAGCCAGTACGAAACTATCTGTATTCCGGGGATTTAATATACAAGGGCAGCCTTGACGCATTTTATCCAACCACCGACCCGCAGCTATTCTATCAATCCATACGGCGGATACGGGAATACAGAATCAATAAGGTTTTGCCCGGACATCATCAGTTAGACATTCCCGTTTCATTGATAGCTGATATTGAAGCCGGATTTGAACAATTAGAAAGAGCCGGAAAACTCAAACAGGGAAATGGACTGTTCGAGTTTGAGGATTTTCAAATTCATATATAATTCAAAGCTGCCGTTGCAGGAACCACAATTCCCACAACGGCAGTTTTCATTTTCTCCTGCGCCATTTTCTTTGCGAGAGAGAAATCTGGCGTACTGTCAATGTCATGTTCATGGGCTTTCCGTATATCGTGGAGAATGGAATCCCATGTTTTATGCGTCACATGGCAGAAAAAATCTTCTTCCTCTAATTGGGCGGCAAGAAGCGTTTCCGAATATAAATCCCCGTCCACATAGCGGTGCTTCTGAATGAGGGCAAGCCGCTGTTCTTCCAGCCCTTCGTTCATATCCCGGAAACGGGCAGTCGCATGACCGTCTATGTAAATTTCCGTATCGGTCATCAGCCGCTCAAACTTTCCATGGGTGATAATCTCACAGAGCAGTCGGTTATTGATTTTTCCGCTTTTCAAAAGCTCTACTGTTTCATCATTCAGGTGCAGCTCCATTAAAGGCGTGTTTATCTGCTCCCTGTTTTCTGTCCGGCACAGCAGGTAATCGAGGGAGACCCCGTAGAAGTCTGCCAGAATAACGAGGTTTCCATGATTGATTTCTTTGTAATCGTCCGCTTCATAGCTGCCGAGGGCAGACTTTGAAATGCCGGTCAGGTTTGATAGTTCTTCCAGCTTCAGCTTTCTCTCTGTGCGTAAATCCTTTAGTCGTTCCTGTATGCTAAGGCGTGATTTCATAAGCGAATGGCTCCTTTCCGGCGGCTCCCCCGCCGCCCTCTAAAGATTATACCACACCATTTCCGGGAACGTGGAAATTTTCGATTTTCAGCCGGATTTCCTACTTTATGGACATACGGAGCAGGGTACAAAAATGTTCTATCATACAAGTAGTTCATCGGTGAATCAATTCAACCGAATGACCGACTTGTGTGGGATATGCGCCCCGGAGATGTAGCGCCGTGACCTGCGGCAGGGAAATGGAGGAACCCTGACCGCAGCGAGCGTACCAAGGGGAGCGAAACGCCGCCGTGGGAATCGGGGGCAGGAACGACACCGGGGAGAACCGGCAAAATGGACACCAAAACGATACCAAAAACCAACAATCGGGCAAGGTATAGCCTACCCTGCCCGTAATACCACGGGGGATTTTGGGGCGCTCTAAGGCTTGAATTTCCTTGAAAATCGCCCCGAAACACAACACGAAAATCTGCTATCCGTCCACCGGCGGCTGTTACCGCCAACATGGGCGGATTTTTCATTAAGGAGGCACCATGCCGAGAATGTCAAAGAAGTTGAAGAAAGAGCTTGCTTTCTTCTTAAACGAGCGTGGACGCAGGAGCTACAACGAGCTTTGCCGGAAATGCCAGCATGATTGCAAACAGAGCTTCCGAGCGGTCATTGTGGATTGCCCCCGCTATCTTTCCAAACGCTCAAAACGAAAAAAGGAGGACACGGACTGAATGGAATATGAATTTATGACGATTGACACACCCCTGCCGCCCAGTATGCCGCTGCCGAGAGCCATGCTGCGGCTCCCGATCAGCAGCACCGCAAAAATCATGTATGCCCGTATGCTGGACGATATTCTGGCAAACGGCATAGAGGATATGAACGGAATTTTATTTATCTGTTTTCCGATTGTGGAACTGTCGGCGGCACTCTCCCGCAGCACCATGACCGTGAAGCGTTCCTTGAACGAGCTGGAAGCTGCCGGGCTGATTGTGCGGGTACGTCAGGGCTTTGGAGAGCCGAACAAGATATATATACTCATTCCCAGAACGGAGGGCTGACACTATGAGTGAAAAGCTGGAAAAACTCAAT
>JAGAIK010000560.1 GCA_017626625.1 Roseburia sp. | reverse complement strand
CCCCGGTCAATGCCACCTTGTTGTGTTTTGCCACCAGAGAGCAGAAATAGAGCAGGGAGGCATCCACGTCCGTCATGCCCGGCAGGTCTTTGGCATCCACCGCCGAAAAGAGCATTTCATAGAGCGTCTTTTGGTCACACTCTAAATAGGTATGGTTGGTGGAGCAGGTCTCTAACATCTTGTTGACGTAGGGAAGGTCCCGCTCCGGCTGAAAGGAATTGGACTGGAAATAGATATCGTTTTCCGTAAAGTCGAAGGAGAAGGTGTTTAAGGTTTCTCCGTGCTCCCTCATGTAATTTGCCGCCACCGCTGTCACAATGCTGGAATCGATGCCGCCGGAGAGAAAGGTGCAGACCGGAACATCGGAAACCATCTGTCTTGTGATGGCATCCCGCACAAGGGCTCCGGTGCGTTCCACGGTGTCGGCGTAATTTTCCGTATGCTCCCGGCTGGGGATATCCCAGTACATCCGGTCAGTAAGCCCTTCCTTAGAAAAGCACAGGTAATGTCCCGGAAGAACCTCCTTTACATCGGCAAAGACGCCGTTTCCCGAGGTGCGTGCGGGTCCGATGGAGAGGATTTCCTGCAGGCTGTTTTCGTTGATGGCGGGGGTAAAATCAGGATAAGTAAAGAGGGCTTTCGGCTCGGAGCCAAAGAGCATGGTGTTGTTAAATATGGTATAAAATAACGGTTTTACCCCCACGCGGTCACGATATAAAAACAGTTCCTCTTTGGCACCGTCCCAGATGGCAAAGGAGAAGATGCCGTTTAACAGGGAGACAAATTCTTTTCCGTAATGAATGTAGGAGTAGAGAATGACCTCCGTATCGGAGGTGGTTTCAAAGGAATACCCGGCGGATTTTAAAGCCGGAAGAAGTTCTTCGGTGTTGTAGATTTCGCCGTTGTAAACAATGGCGTACTCTCCCTGGGGGAGGCGGCGCACCATAGGCTGGTTTCCCTTTGCGATGTCCCGGATGGAAAGCCTTGCGTGGGACAGTCCGGTACAGTTGTTCAAATAAGTGCCGGAGGCATCATTTCCACGGTGGGAGAGGCAGGCGTGCATATCGGTCAGTATCTTTTCCCAGTAGGGTTTCTTTTCTAAATAGCGTTGATTCAGATTGCAAAATCCAGAAATTCCACACATAAAAATCTCCAAGTCAGGTTTCTGCCGAAAGGGGGCAGAAGGATTCTTACTTAGTATATGCGGGGAAAGGGGATTGCATTCCGGGGTGTTTTTTCATAAAATGAGGGGTAGGATGTGTAAATGACCTTGTTTGGTATCCAGGCATGAAATATACTGTTTGGGGAGAAAGGTCATTTGGATAGAGAAACAGGAGAAGATGAGGGAAAAGATGTATCTTGCGTATTGTGATGATGAGGAAGCCCAGCTTGCCTATGTAAAAAGAATGGCGGAGGACTGGGGGAAGAAGACAGGAAAGGAAGTCAGGGTTTCTTTGTATGGAAGTGCCGAAGAGCTGTTGTTTGAACAGGGGGAGCAGTATCCCTTTGACCTTTTGATTCTGGATATTGACATGAGAGAGATGGACGGGATGACGCTGGCGAGGAAAATCAGGGAGAGGGATGGGAAGGTTCCCATTTTGTTTCTCACCAATAAACGGGAGTATGTGTTTGAGGGATATGAGGTGGGGGCTTTGCGGTATCTGTTAAAACCCCTGACGGAAGAAAAATTTTTCCCGCTGTTAGAGAAGATAGAAAAGGAGAAACAAAAGGAACAGCCCTATCTGATTGAAATGATATCCGGAGAACAGGTGAAAATGGATATCAGGGATATTTTATATATAGAGGTAAACGGTCATTATCTGAAGATTCATACGATAAAGGGAGCGTATGAGCTGAAAAAGACCCTCACAGCATTGCAGCAGGAAATAAAAGAGGCAGCAGGGGAAGACAGCTTTGCTGTTACCCACCGGAGTTTTTTTGTGAATCTGCTTCATGTGGAACGGGTGCTCCGGACGGAGTGCATGTTATCGGACGGCAGCAGGATACCGATTAGCCGCAGCGCTTATAAACAGGTAAATGAGGCATTCATCCGTTATTACCGCAGAAAGGGAGAGGTGGAATGAAAATTCCTTTTGTCACCAGATATTTTGAAGAAAAAAATATAGAGTATCAGAACCAACTGCTGCAAAAGCAGATGGAGGAGGTACAGAACATCTACATGACGATGCGGGGCTGGCGTCATGACTACCACAATCATCTGCAGTCGATGAAAGCTTATGTACAAATGGGAGAGTATGAGAAATTAGGCGGGTATTTAGGAATGTTAGAGCAGGACTTAGACCAGGTGAATCAGTTGATTGAAACGGGAAATGTGAATTTGGATGCCATTTTAAATTCCAAGCTTTCCCTTGCGCTGAAAAATGGGATTGCAGTGGATTATACGGCAAAGTGTCCGGCTGCGCTTTCGGTCAGTGACATTGACCTGTGCGCCTTAATCGGCAATCTGATTGACAATGCGGTGGAGGCGTGTGAGAAGGTACAGGCGGAGCAGGGAGAGGCATTTTTGCGTCTTTATATCGGTGTTTTGAAGCAGGAACTTTATATTTCCGTCACCAATGCGACGAATGAGGTGGTTCGGAAATTAGACAGCGAATACATTACGAATAAGCGGGGGAATCACGGACATGGGTTGAAACGGATTAATCTGGTGGTGGAGAAATACGGCGGTTACATTAACAGGCAGAATGAGCCGGGGGTATTTGTGACGGAGATTATGCTGCCCTTATGACAGAAATACCATTTGTGCACGGGAAATGACGTTCCGTGCATTTTTTATGCTTTTGGGGGAAAATGTGGTAAGCTGTCACTATCCGGATGAAAAAGAAAATGTGATGAGGTGAGAATTTGAAGGGGGAAAAGAAAACATACACGGTTTTGGGAAATTATCGTTTTATTTATGGAGAACTGTGGAGAGAGGATAAAAGCTGTATCTTCTTTTCCATAGCGGAAATCCTGTTTGGCGTGGCGGTGGCATTCGGTGCGATTTTAATGCCGTCCCTTATGATTGGCATGTTAGAGCGAGGGGCGGGCATGGCAGAACTGGCACGAAACACATTGTTTATATTTCTGCTTTATGGAATCCTGTGCGGTATTTCTATTTATCTGAAACGAAGGAATGATTTTCAATTTGTGGTGTTCCGCATTAATAAAATGGGATGGAAAATCCATGATAAGGATATGGATTTGAATTATTCCGAGTATGAAAAGGAGGATACACAGAAACTGCGGCAGAAAGCCAGCGAGGCATTCTGGGGAAATTACGTGGGCTTAGAGGGGATTCTCCATTATGATGTGAAGCTGATGACGGCATTTTTGGGACTGCTTTTATATGTGGCAAGTATTTCCAGAATCAATGCGGGAATTGTTCTGCTTTTATTGGGAATTTCTGTTCTTCAGGTGGCGGCATACCGGCTGGCGGTCCGCTATGAGACAAAAAATAAAGAAAAAGAAGCAAAACTTTTCATTTCCCAGAATTATTTAAGTGAACAGTCCTATGAGGTGACAGCGGGAAAAGATGTGCGTCTATACCAGTTGCAGCACTGGTTAGATGAGACATACCGGAAGGTCAACCGGAAATATCAGACTCTGAAAGCAAAGGAAAACAGTGTCTTTTTTGCCAATGACCTGTTTGGTCTTATTTTGCAGCTTGGCAGGGATATTTTCTGCTATGGGTGGCTGATTGGCATGTTAAAAGAGGGCATGGCGGTTTCTGAATTTGTGCTGTATATCGGAATGGTGGGGGGCTTTTCGGGTTATTTTACCATGATTAGCGATGCGATTGCCAAGATTGGACGCTTTCAGAAAAGCATTTCTTATCTGCGGGAATATTTAGAGTTGGAAGGTGATGTCCGCTATGGTACGGGAATACGCTTGGAAGAAGGAGAGGATGTGGAAATTGTATTTTCCCATGTGGATTTCTCCTATCCGGGGCAGGAGAAGAAGGTATTAGAGGACGTGAGCTTTACCATGAAAAAGGGGGAAAAGGTGGCATTGGTGGGTATCAATGGGGCAGGCAAGAGCACCATTGTAAAGCTGCTCTGCGGATTCTATCAGCCGGAGGCAGGACACATCTATGTAAACGGGGTGGATATCCGGGAACTGGATTTGGCGGATTATTATGGGAGAATGGCAGTTATGTTCCAGAATAACTTTATTTATTCTTATACGGTGGCGGAAAATATCTGTTGTGCTCCGGCGGGAGTTTATGACAGAAAACGATGTGTGGATGCGCTGAAGAAAGCAGGATTGTGGGAATATATCGAAAAGCTTCCGAATCAGGAAGAAACCTATCTCGGAAAAGATATTGAACCGGAGGGCGTGGGGCTTTCCGGAGGACAGATACAAAAGCTGATGTTAGCGAGAGCACTTTACCGGAACTGTTCTCTGTTACTGCTAGATGAGCCCACGGCGGCGTTAGATGCCATTGCGGAGCATGAGATGTATGAGAGCTATGACAGGCTTCTTGCGGGAAAAACCATGTTGTTTATTTCCCACAGGTTAGCTTCTACCCGGTTCTGCGACAAAATCATCCTGTTAGAGGAAGGCAAAATCATAGAAGAGGGTACCCATGAAGAACTGTTAGAAAAGGGCGGCAGCTACGCAGAAATGTTTGAGGTGCAGAGCCGGTATTACCGGGAAGAGGAGGGAAAAGAGAATGAAGCCAAAGAAAGTATGGCATGAAATCATAGATTTTATTAAGCTGATTGCAAAGGACAATAAAAAAGTCGTTCCGGCGCTTCTCTTTGGCGGAAGTGCAAAGGCAGCGCTTCCGTTTGTTGCATTATATTTTTCTGCCGAAATCATTAATCAGCTTTTAGCGGGAGATTATGAGGGCTGTGTGAGGAGCGTTGCGCTGCTGCTGTTGTTTCAGTTTGTGCTCGGCATCATAGACAGAAGCTGCTATCAGGTTATGGAACTGCTGCGGGAGAGCAGTGACCATCATGTGAAGCGGCGGTTAGCGGAGAAAATTTATACGATAGAGTATGAAAAATTTGAAAAACAGGAAACGTTAGATACGATTAAGGGTGCAGATGTAGCTGCTATGGGCAGCGGAGGAGCAGGTGACCAGGTCATTGGTGTCTACCGTCTGACGGAGCAGGCGTGTTCCATCCTGTTTTCTCTGTTTTTTCTGGTAAAGCTGTTTTTAAAGGTGGAAACAGACGGAGCACATTTTTGGACATCCTACTGGGCGACAATCGTATTGGCGGCGGTTTATGCGGCATTGCTGATACTGGATGGGAAAATTGCCGGGAGAGTGGTTGAAGTCCGGAATGAAATGGTGATAAAGAATAACCATAATAATTCTGTCATGGGATATCTGACAGGCATGATGAGAAACGAGAAAAATGCGCAGGATTTCAGAGTGTTTCAGTTAAAGGATTTTTTCAGGGAAAAGTATGAAAAGGTCATGGAAGGAATGTCCATTTACCTGGAAGCGGGGAAAAAGACAGGAGCTTATATGGGCATTTCCACTGGTTTCTTTCATCAGCTTGGGACAGCGGCAGCCTATATTTTTGTGGGAGCTAAGGCGGTTTACGGTGTCATTGGTGTGGGAGATGTGCTGCTTTATGCCGGGGCTGTTACCCGGGTAATGGACAGTATTGCCGAGTTTGTTAAAGAGGCATCTGAGTTTATGTATACGGCATCTTATTTAAAAACCTATCAGGATTTTATTAACAGTTCCTCTATGTCTTATGACGGCACCCGCCCGTTGAAAAAAGGGATGACGGGCGGTATGAGTTCGAGTTCCATGATGTCAGCTTTTCTTATCCGGCAGCAGAGGGGAAAGAGAGCAGGAAAGTGTTAAACCATATCAATCTGAAATTTGAGATAGGGAGAAAGGTGGCGCTGGTGGGAGGAAACGGTGCGGGAAAAACGACGTTAATCAAGCTGTTATGCCGTCTCTATGAACCCACGGAGGGATATATCACCTTAAACGGCATTGATATCCGCAAATACAATTATGAAGAGTACACAGGGATTTTTTCCGTGGTATTTCAGGATTT
>JAGAIK010000559.1 GCA_017626625.1 Roseburia sp. | reverse complement strand
TATTCCCGAAATACTTCCATAAATGCCTGTACCGGGGCAAAGCACCCGTAATCCACGGTAGTCCCCGCCCAGTCAAAAATCACCGCTTCACACTTCATGATTTCTTTTCCTCCAAAAACTCACGGATTATTTCACAGAGCTTTTCGATATCCTCCTTATAGATTTCACCGATATTCCCAATACGGAAGGTATCTGCGTCCGTCACCTTTCCCGGATAGATGGCATAACCTCTCTCTTTGATATACTGGTACATTTCCTGAAAGGTATAGTTTTTATTTTCCGGATAAAAGAAGGTTGTGATAATAGGCCCCTGATTTTCTGCACTCACATAAGTGGTAAAGCCCAGTTTCTTCAACCCTTCAATCAACAGACGGTTATTTTCCCGGTAACGCCTGCTTCTGGCTTCGATACCGCCTTCAGCTTCCATCTCCTCTAAAGCCTTTGCAAATGCCAGCACCACATGGGTGGGAGAAGTGAATCTCCATTTTCCATCCGCCTCCATGGTTTTCCACTGGTCATAAAGGTCTAAGGAAAGGCTTCTTGCCTGTCCCTCGCAGGCTTTCAGCGCCTCTCTCTTACAGATGATAAAGGAAAAGCCCGGTACGCCCTGAATACATTTATTAGCGCTGCTGACAAGAAAATCGATTCCAAGCTCACCCACCGGAATATCCACGCCTCCGAAACTTGACATGGCATCCACAATCATGGTTCTTCCTGCCGCTTTCACTACTCCTGCCACTGAGGCAATATCATTTAGAATGCCGGAGGTGGTTTCACTGTGAACCATGGAAACATGGGTAATGGACGGGTCTGCCCGAAGAATCTCCCCAATCTTTTCCGCATCCGGAATCTGGTCATAATGCACCTCATAGACCTGATAATTCAGTCCGGCGTGCTCTGCAATTTCTGCCATCCGCATACCATAAGCGCCATTTGCCACAATCAACAGCTTATCCCTTTCCACAACGGAGCTTGTTAAAACGGATTCTACGCCAAAGGTTCCACTGCCCTGCATCAAAACTACGGTATAATCCCTCTCATCTACCTTTGCAAGTTTTAACAGCTTCCTGCGGATTTCCAGGGTAATTTTTTTATAATCCTCATCCCAGGTGCAATGGTCAAACATCATTTCTTTTTTTACCGTATCCGTTGTGGTCAGCGGACCGGGCGTCAGTAACTTATAATTTAACATTTCTTTCTCCAACCTTTTCTTCCTTTTTTATTTCACCAATGCCTTTGCATTTTCAGAAATCTGCTGATGTTTTTCTAAAAGCTCCGCTGTAAGCTTTTCCTCAAATACCTTCGGATAAGCGGACATATGCTCAGAATCTGAGGTTTCCCTTTCATAGACAGCCAACGGGTATGTCTCTAACAGTTTTGCTCTTCCCTTTGTAATGATGCACTCCGCCATCTCCATGGCAAGGGCATTGGTTTTTTCCCCTTTGTCAATGACTGCCACCGATTCCGTCAGGGAAAAGTTTCCTTCTGTGGGGTCCACATAATCAATAGGCAGACCATCTTCCTTATCCGCAACTGCCTGATGGCGAAGTCCAAAACCAATCGCTACCTCACCTGCACGCACTTTTTTCAGCGGTGCGGAACCGGAACTTTCAATATGCGGTCCGGCATTCTTATAAATATCCGCCAGAATATTAGTTGCCTCCTCTTCCCCGTACTCGCTGATTAATGCCTGTACCAAAAGCCACGCGGTAGAGGAGCTCTGGATATCCGTCACCGAAATGAAGCCCTCATATACCGGATTGGCAAGGTCCCTGATACAGGTCGGCATAGGCAGGTTATTCTGCTCCATCATCTCTGTATTTACAATAATTGCCCCCTCCTGGGCGGTAATCGGTGTGTAGTAAGCCGGATATTCCTCTAACGCATTTGCCTCAAACGCCAAATCCAGAAACATATCGTTATTTTCCTCGGCGCTTTCGAGATAAAAGGAGCTCATGGTTACCATATCTGCCTCAATATCCGCTCCCTCTGCCAAAAGCTTTCCTCCAAGTTCGGAAGTTCCGAAGGACTGCATAAGATATTTTCCCTCATAGCCGTTTTCGTCTAAAGTTTCCTTCATCGCCTCAATAGCCTCGTCATCTGCATTGGTGTAAATAACCACTTCACTTTCCTTTGCACCACAGCCTGCAAGCAGAGATACTGCAGTGACTCCTGCTGCCAGCGTAAATGCCAGCGCTTTTTTTCCATGTTTCATAATCCTGATTCCTCCATTTTTTTCTTTCTGTCTGTTGCGACATAATTGATGACTGCTTTTGCAAGCATATTGGTAAATAAAATCAAAAGGGACAGCACAAAAATCTCGTTAAATTTCGTATAATACTGCAGCTCCTTGATTTTCGTTGTAACCACCATCGTCCGGGCGCCTGCGATAAAGACAACAGCGCTGACCGTTACCATGGCATTGACAAAATAGTAACTGAATACTTCCAAAATCGTTGCCATAGCATTCGGCGTCACCACCCGGACAATGGTTTTCAGCCAGGTGTCTCCCATGAGTATGGCGGTGGTCTCCCAGGAAGCATTCATTTTTGATAAAGAATTTTTTATCATCAGATAGGGCGTGGAGAAAAAATGTATGACGTTACAGATTACAATAACCGCCAGGGTATTCTGCAACGGTGTGCCTGTAAAAACCAGCATATAGGCGATACCTATCACCATGCCCGGAATCGTATTCGTAATAAGCGATATATTTTCTATCGCCTGTTTCAGTTTGGGCGAAAGCTTACTCCTTGCCGTAGCCAATGCCGCTCCGTAGGTCAGGAGCGAACCCGCCAATGCAGTAAGACCTGCCACCACCAGAGAATTTTTATAGACGCCGATTAAACTTTTATCCGTAAGAATATTTTTCACATGCTCAAAAGTAACTTCCATCCGGTAGGGCCATTCATTCACCAGCGGCACCACAAAAATCACAAGGAACACCGACAGAATGCAGAGAAGAATCAAACCACTTGCAATCCCCAGAATAACGTCACGGATTCGGTTTTTACTGATTTCCACATGGGAAATTTTATGATACCGGATATTGTATTTTTCCAGATAATGAAGCAGGGCAATGGTAAGCACCGAGGGGAGCAGCATAAGCATTGCCACCGCAGAGCCTGTGTTAAAGTCAGGAATACTGCCTAACATCTGATTATAAAGGACGGTCGCCACCACCTCATATTCCCCGCCCACAGACGCCGGAATGCCGTAATCTGTAAAGCACAGGAAAAAGCACTGTACAAACGAAGCTCCCAGCGTTCCCAAAAGAGGCCTGACTACTGTTCCGATAAAGGTGGAAAAAGGCTTATCTCCCATAATCCTGGATACCACAGAAAATTTCTTATCCACATATTCCATGGTATTTGACACCAGAAGAAAGGAGACGGGCAGCGTATAAATCACATAGCCCAAAAGCAGCCCATAAAATCCATAAATCTCAAAAAGCTGCCTGCCGAATAACTGCGTCAGAAGCCCCTGTTTGCCAAAGGAATAAATGATGGCAAAGCCGTAGGTAATGGTGGGGAGCAGCATGGGAAGCACCGCCGCTTTCCTAATCAGCTTCTTATACCCTGCGGCGGCATTGGTATAATGAATGGTATACGCTAAAACAAACGCCAGTATGGTGGTAACCACAGCGCTTACAGACGAAATCACCAGGCTGTGGGCAAAAGCAGTGAGAAATCCCCTGCCGGTAAATACCTCCCTGTAATGAGCTAACGTCAGCCCTTCTTTTCCCTCAAAGGACTTAAGAAAAAGCCTGCAGACAGGTACCAGAAGAAAAATCAAAAATACTGCCATGACCAGAAAAAAAATCCATTTAATCTCTTTTTCTTTTTGTTTGTTCTTCATTTCATCCCACCTGCACCGCCGCCTGCCCGAAGGTGTCCTGCCGGAACAGGGTGAAAATATTATTCTTCTTAATCAAAAGCTGATTTAAAATAAATTCTTCCACAAAATTGTTCTGCGGCGCATGAATGATTTCATCCGGCTTCCCGTACTGGGAAATGGTCCCTTCATTAATAATCAGCACCTTATCCGACAGCGTTAAGGCCTCCTCGGGGTCATGCGTTACAATGATGGTTGTCAGCTTAAATTCCCTTGCAATCTGCTTGATTTTTTCTTTGATGGACTCTTTAATGACACCGTCTAATGCGCTTAAAGGCTCATCTAACAGAAGTATCTTTGGCTTCATTACCATTGTCCGTGCAAGGGCAACCCTCTGTTTCTGCCCGCCGGAGAGCTGCTCGATTTTTTTATTCAAATGCTCCCGCAAACCAAGAAGATCTATCATGTCCTCCACTTCCTGTTTCG
>JAGAIK010000558.1 GCA_017626625.1 Roseburia sp. | reverse complement strand
GAGGGATTTTGCGCAGCGGCGGAAAGACCAACTATACACTGGCAATCGACCTCATTGGAACCTGGTGTGTGGGTGTTCCGGTGGGACTGCTCACCGCCTTTGTCCTGAAACTTCCCATTTCCTATGTGTATTTCTTCCTGTCTTTGGAGGAATGCGTACGGCTTATCATCTCTCTTGTGGTATTTAAAAGACGGGGCTGGATGCAGAGTTTAAAGGCGCAGGAGGAAATATGACAGACTGTTGTCATATTTCCTGTGATAAACTGGTACAGACACATGGAGTATCAGGTAAAATGTCCGGTCTGACGGCATGGCAGACCGGGAGTTTTACTGTAATCAACGGGACAATAGACCGGAAAAAACAGAGGGAGAAATAAATTGCATTTTGTAGAGGCAAAGGGCATTCTTTCCGCCCGCAAAGGCATGAATATTTACAGGGGCTGTACCCATGGCTGTATTTACTGCGACAGCAGGAGCAAATGTTATGGGTTTACTCATGAATTTGAGGATATTGAGGTGAAGCGGAATGCGCCGGAGCTGTTAGAGCGGGCGCTGCGGGCAAAGCGGAAACGCTGTATGATTGGAACAGGGGCTATGTGCGACCCTTATATGCACTGCGAGGAAGAGTTGGGACTGACGAGGAAGTGTCTTGAGGTCATTGAGCGTTACGGGTTTGGCATTGCCATTCAGACAAAGTCTGACCGTATCTTGCGGGATTTGGATTTGCTCAAAAGGATTCATCAAAAGGCAAAATGTGTGGTGCAGATGACGCTGACTACTTATGATGAAGCCTTGTGCCGGATAGTGGAGCCGAATGTCTGCACCACAAAAAGGCGGGTGGAGGCTCTTAAGATTTTTCAGGAAAACGGCATTCCCACGGTGGTGTGGATTTGCCCTATCCTGCCTTTTATCAATGATACGAGGGAAAATTTAGAGGGGATTTTGGATTACTGTATCGAGGCGAAGGTGTATGGCATTGTCAATTTTGGAATGGGCGTGACCTTAAGGGAGGGAGACCGGGAATATTTTTACCGGGCGCTAGAACAGCACTTTCCGGGAATGAAGGGGAGATATCACCGGAAATACGGCTATGCTTATGAAATTGCAAGTGACAATGCAAAGATGCTGGAGGAGATTTTTTACAGCACCTGTGCCGCCCACGGGATAGAATGTGACGCAGAGAAGGTATTTGCGTACCTGCATGAGTTTGAGGACAGGGGGGAATATGAGCAGATAAGCCTGTTTTAGGGAAGGTATTCATTTCTTTGTATGTGCTTTGGAACAGGGGGAATATGAGCAGATAAGCCTGTTTTAGAGGGAAATACAGGAAAAAATGCTTGCTACGCAGAAAGTTACAAGTTATGATATAAATATGGAATTTTTTTGGATTAGGGTGTCAATACAGGTTAGAAACCGCTTTTTTGGCACCCTGATTTCATACACCAGAATAAGGAGATAACGGGGGATAATTTATGGAAGAAAATGTAAATGCAATCAAAAAGCCGATTTCCAAGGACAGGATTTTTAAGGTCATGCTGTATGTTACATACATTGTGGCGGCAGTATTTCTGCTGAAAAATCTGTTTACGAAAAGTCTGACGGGGGCGGCAGTTATCGGGGGTAGTCTGCTGGTATTTACCCTGGTGCTGGTTGGTATGAGGAAAACCGATACGCCGATTGAAAAACAGCAGTTTGTGGTTTCTATGAGTCTGGTGTTTCTGGTGTTTATTATTTCTATCAACAGCGGTGATTATTACAGCGATGATTTCCCGCTGTATCTGGCGGTGATTGGTTTGACCGGGTTATACTTAAGACCGAGATATACGCTGACGCAGGTAGTGCTGGCGGCGGTCTTGCTGGTGGTGCAGTTTTTGATTCATCCGGAGAAATCAGAAACCACAGGACAGTTTATTCTCTGCCTGGCAATGTTTGTTTTAGCGGGCGCCATGTTTTATCTGGCGATACAGAGAGGCCGTGCATTTATCCTGATGAGCCAGGCGAGGGCGGAAGAGGCAGAATCCCTGTTGGAATCCTTAGCAGCCGTCAGCAAAGAATTGCAGCATAATTTTGAAAATTCTTCCGGCAGAATCGAGGGTCTGAAGGATGCAAATATCCGGCTAGAGGGCAATACCGGAGAGCTTAGGCAAAGCTCGGACAGCATTACCCAGGGGGCAAGGGAAGTGGAGGGCACCTGTGTCAGTGTCCAGGACAGAATCCAGGTAACGGAACGGCAGATTGAGGCGCTAAACGGCGATGTAAAAACCTTTGAGAATGTCCTGGCGGATAACCGCAAAAATATGGAAGAGATGGACCGTCATATGGAAACCGTAAAGCAGACCACGACCCAGGCAAACGAAGTATTCCGTATGTTAGAGCAGCGGATGCAGGAGATACATGGGGTGACAGAGCAGCTCAACAGTATTTCTGCCAGCACCACCATGCTTGCCTTAAATGCGTCGATTGAAGCTGCCAGGGCAGGTCAGGCGGGAGCGGGCTTTGCTGTGGTTGCTTCCAAGGTACAGGAGTTGGCGGTGGACAGCAACCGATGTTCTGCGCAGGTGGCGGATGTGGTACGTGCCATGCAGGAGCAGATTCAGGAGACAACCGTGCAGTTAGGGGAGAGCGTTCAGGCAATCGACGCTTCCTTTGGGGCGTTAGAGGGGCTTCAGGGAGGTTTTGACCGGCTGACGCAGCAGTTTGGCTCTTTGTACGGAAATATTGAGGAGCAAAACAGCAATGTAAGTCAGGTGGAAGCTATTTTCATGGAACTGAAAGCCAGAATAGCGGACATGAGCTCCCATTCGGAGGAAAATCAGATTTCTGTGGAGGCGATTACTGAGGCGCTGGGGGTTTACAAGGAAAACATGGCGTTAGTGATTGATGATACGAAGCATGTACATGAACTTTCCGCCTCCATGCTGGAGCTTTCGAAGGAGAAGAAGGAGAATGAATGACGGACAGGCGAAGGCAATCCGGGAATTGTTAAAGATGGTGACCGGAATGGGAAGGATATCCTATTTTTATCTCACGGAAGAGCTGGAGAATACGGACTACATTCCGGAGCCGGCGGCGCCGGAGGAGGTGCGCAGCAGCATCTGGAATTTCATATCCGGGGAATATCTGCCCCGGATGGAATGCGGAGAGCATGTGCAGTACGTGATTGCATTCGGAATCCATTTTCAGGTCGTGCATCTGCCGGATGGCGACGGATTTCTGTTGAAGGGACCTTTCCGGTATCAGGAGCCCTCCGATTTGGAAATTGACGGGTATCTGGAAAGGTACGGCATGAGAAAAACCACCGCGAACCAGCGTACCTTAAAAAATTACCTGACGGGGATTACAAATGCACATGCAAGCACTCAGCCGCTGGAATATCTCTGCAGATATATTCTGGGAAAATCAGAACAGGATTTTAAGGGGGACCGGAAGATTTTTCTGGAGGAGCAGCCGAAGGAACAGGCGGACAAAGCGGCGTTAAATCTGCAGAATCTGCGGTGTCTCGATGAAAAATATGCAAAAGAGATGGAGCTTCGTTCCCTGATTTCCCAGGGAAAACGGGCGAAGGCAGGGACGCTGCTGCAGAACTGGGACAGCACGATTTATCTGGGGCATAAGGAGATGAATATGACGCTGCATCTTCTGGAATTAAATATTATCTGCAAACAGGCGATGTTGGATGCCAGGATTCCCAGCGCTTATATTGAGAAAACCTATGCGCAGATTATCCGGGAGCTGGTGTCGGATTCCAGGGATATCGGCAAAAACGAAAACAGGTATTCGGCACATATGCTTGATGTCTACTGCAAGCTGGTGCGGGACTATACCACACAGAATTTTTCCAGGCAGATTAAACGGGCGGTGGACTATATTCTTCTCAATTATAAAGAGAAGCTTGGGGTGAAGGCTATTGCAGAATATGCAGGGCTTTCACCTAATTATCTGTGCGCATTATTTAAAAAGGAAACAGGCGAAACGCTGATACATTACATCAGCAGGATTCGGGTGGGCAGCAGCCTTACACTGCTGGCAAACACGGAATTGTCCGTCAGCGAGGTGGCGGAGAGGGTAGGCTTTGAGGACGGAAATTATTTTACCAGAATATTTAAAAAACAGATGGATATGTCTCCTTCGGAGTACCGGAAAAATTATCTGAGGGCATCGGAAGAGATGTATGAGGGAACCCAGAAGAAATCGTAATATTGTGCTAAAAGTCGTAATATTGTTCGTTTCGGCTTCTTATCTCCGGAAGTATATTAAAGGTAGGTAATTACTGAACCGGTATCGGAAGAACAGAAAAAGGGTGCGCAGTCTTTTTCTCAAAACGATGTAAAGGAGATAGGATATGAAAGAGGTTTCTTCAAAGTATTACGGGGAAAACGGGATTCACCGGGTTCCGTTATGGCGTATCGCAGGCTTTTCGCTGAATAATCAGGCGACAAATTTCTATTTGATGCTGATGACGATGGTAAGCTATTATCTCACCGGGTTTGTGGGAGTGCTGGTTATTACAGCCTCAAGTTTTAGTACGGTGATGCGGATTTGGGACGGCGTGACAGACCCGGTCATCGGCTTTATCGTGGATAAAACCAACGGAAGATGGGGAAAGAATCGTCCGTTTATGGTCATCGGCAACGTGATTCTTCTGGTGTCCAGCTTTGTCATGTTCCATGTGACGCATCTTCTGCCGGAAAATAAGGTCATCCGGTTTGCGTTTTTTATTGTGGTTGCGTTAATTTATTATGTGGGTTATACGTTCCAGTGCGTGGTTACGAAATCGGCACAGCCCTGCCTGACCAACGACCCGAAGCAAAGACCGCAGTTTGCCATATTTGACAATATTTTTATGATTGTCCGGCAGATTTTCTTCCAGGTGCTCTGCGTATGGCTGATTGGGAAGTACGGCACCTATTATTCCACAGAGCTGTTTCATGATATGTGGCTGGTGACTGCCGTGCTCAGCGGAATCTGCACGATTATTGCGATTATCTCCATTGCGCCGAAGGACAGGGAAGAGTTTTACGGAACGGGCAAGGTGGTGAAGGTGGGCTTAAAGGATTACTGGGAAACCTTAAAGGGAAACCGTGCCATTCAGATGCTGGTGATAGCGGCGTCCACGGATAAGCTGGCAAATCAGGTAAAGACCAGTACGGTAATGATTGTAATGATTGGAGTTGTGGTAGGAGATTATGCCATCAACGGAACTCTGACGATGCTGACTTCTATTCCAACGATTATCATTACGGTGGTCTTTATCGGCACGATGGCGACTCGGCTCGGACAGAAAAAAGCTCTGGTCATCGGTTCGGCAGGCTCGGTAATTTTCAGCACGCTTCTGATTGCACTCTGGCTCTTTGGCGACCCGACTTCCATGAGTGACGGAAACGGCAAAATCATTTTTGGAGCTTTTACCATTCTTTATGTGCTGCTGACGGCGGTAAACAGCGGATTTACCGGAATGGCAAGCAGTATTGTAATCCCCATGACGGCGGACTGTGCGGATTACGAGGTGTACCGCAGCGGGAAATATGTGCCGGGCTTAATCGGAACACTGTTTTCCTTTGTGGATAAGCTGGTTTCCTCCTTATCACCGCTGATTGCGGGAGTGATGTATGCGGCAATCGGTTTCAGCGAGAATCTGCCCGATGTTACCACGCCATACAGCGATTCACTGCTCTATGTAAGTATCTTTCTGATGTATGGCATGACAATCATCGGAGTGGCGGCAAATCTGATTGCGATGCACTTTTATCCTCTGAACAAAGAGAAGATGGAGGAAATCCAGGAAGAGATTGCAGCAATCAAGGCAAGAGACGCCGCAGAGTAAGCTGCAGAGGAATGAAACAGACAGAGGGAGGAAAAAACAGGTGAGAGAAATTTTAAATATCAATAAAAAATGGGCGTTCAGCAAGGAAGCCGCAGGTATTCCCGAAAAAATGCCCGAAAACTGGTACTGGGTGGATTTGCCCCACACATGGAATGCCATCGACGGGCAGGACGGCGGCAACGATTATTACCGGGGAACCTGCTATTATGCAAAGGAAATCCAAAAGGGGCGGCTGCCAAAGGCGGAGCGGTATTATCTGGAATTTTGCGGGGCAAACGCCTGCGCAGATGTGTATGTGAACGGGCAGAAGTTAGCGCACCACGACGGGGGATATTCCACCTGGCGGGTGGAGATTACGGATGCTCTGAAAAAAGGGGGAAATCTGCTGGCAGTGGCGGTGGATAATGGGGCGAATCCCAACCTCTACCCGATTCGGGCGGATTTCACCTTTTATGGCGGATTATACCGGGATGTCAATATTATTGCGGTGAATGATTCTCATTTTGACCTGGACTACTATGGCGGACCGGGTATCAAAGTAACGCCCGAAGTGGAAGGGACGGCGGCAAAGGTTTCTGTAGAGGTTTATCTGACGAATCCGAAGCCGGGACAGCAGCTTGTCTACACCATCCGGGATAAAGAGGGAAATGTGGTACAGGAGAAGTGCGCCGATGTTTCACAGCCGGAGGCAGTATTTGAGATTCCTTCTGTGCATTTGTGGAACGGGAAAAAGGACCCTTATCTGTATACGGTGGAGGTCGTTTTGACAGAAGGGGAGGAAAAGCTTGATGCCGTACGGACCCGGTTCGGCTGCCGCAGCTTTTTCATAGACCCGGAGAAAGGCTTCTTTTTAAACGGAGAAAGCTATCCTCTGCACGGTGTTTCCCGCCATCAGGACCGCAAGGGCATTGGAAATGCGCTGCAAAAAGAGCACCACGAGGAAGATATGAATCTCATCTGTGAGGTGGGGGCGAATACCATCCGCCTGGCGCATTATCAGCACGACCAGTATTTTTATGACCTGTGTGATGAGCGGGGACTGGTGGTATGGGCGGAGATTCCCTATATTTCCCGTCATCTTGATACCGCCCGTGAGAACACGGTTTCACAGATGAAGGAACTGATTATTCAGAATTATAATCATCCCAGTATCGTAGTCTGGGGGCTTTCCAATGAGATTACCCAGCTTGGGGATACGGATAAGGAACTGACGGAGCATCATGAGGTATTAAATGAAATGGTTCACAAGTTAGACCCCACAAGACGTACCGTGTTAGCGGCAATCTATGCCTGCGATATCCATCATCCGTATCTTCGGATTCCGGATATCGTGTCCTATAACATTTATTTCGGATGGTATTATGGAGAT
>JAGAIK010000557.1 GCA_017626625.1 Roseburia sp. | reverse complement strand
GCTTGTACACGCATTTGACGACTGTCGCGGGAATCAGGTATCTTTGTGCTGCCTGACCTCATGGATCATATCATCATTGCTGCCCGCGCAAAAATGTAGGTGCAGAGGAAAGTGGGCTGCACTTTTTCTACACCTGCATTATAATTGGGGCTTTAAGTTATATCAAATACTTAGTTTTCATGGTGAAGTTATGCCTAAAAAGCATTTCATATGTTCTATAAATTTCGTCGCTGCTAAACTAAAGGGCTGCTGTTTTTTCCATGCCAGTACACTGTTCGCCGCAAGTTCCGGGCATAGCGGCCGACAGGCGATTTTCTCCTTATCCCAAAAGGGTATGGAGCCTTCAATCACAAGGGAATACGCCAAACCTCTCTGAACCATAAGGGCACTGTTCGTGGCTAAATTGCTGGTAAAGAGAACCTGTTTTTCCTCAAAGGAATCTCCAAACCAGTTGGATAATTCGTTCTGCACATTGGTCCGTCTCGGAAGAATCAGCGGCATATTCTCCAAGTCTTTTGCGCTCACAGTCTCCTTCTCCGCAAGCGGGTCATCCGGACGCATTAAGACGACCCACCGCTCTTTTCCCTTCAAGCGGATAAAATCAAACTTTTCTATGTCAATCGGCTCTAACAATACCCCGATATCAATCAGACCCTTTTCCATCTGTTCTTTCACCAGATCTGCATTTCCCGTAAAAATATCGAAAGTAACAAGCGGATATTTCTCATGAAAACCCTCAATGATTTCCGGCAGCACCTGCATAGCTGCCAACTCTCCGCCGCCAATGATGATTCTGCCTTCCACAAGTTCGTCCTGCCAGGTCAATTCTCGTTCTGTCCGGTCAACCAGAGACAATATTTCTTCTGCCCGCCGCCGCAGTAAAATCCCCTCGTTTGTCAAAGTAATCTTCTTCGCGCCTCTGTGAAACAACTTGACGCCAACTTCCTCCTCCAACTGCGATAGCTGACGGCTAAGCGTCGGCTGCGTAATATGCAAAACTTCTGCTGCACGATTAATTCCTTCCTCCCGGGCAACAGCAAGAAAATAGCGAAGCACCCGTATTTCCATTGCAATACCTCCTGTAATCCGTTTCTCTAATCATACATTAGATATGCTCAAGAAGCAATACATGGCGATTTTTTCTCATATAAGGCATTTAAATTTTAAAAATCCAGATACGCTCCCTTCATCGGACTTACCGCATGTTCGCTGAACAGCCTCAATGCCCCTCTCTTATATCGAAGCTCTCTCGGCTTCCAGTTTTTCTTTCTTTCCTCTAAAACCGCATCGATTTCTTCCGGTGTCTTTTCTTCGCCGTGAATGCCGATAATATTCAGCTTTCGTTCCATCACGTCAATTTCAATCAAATCGCCCTCTTCTACCAGAGCAATCGGTCCGCCGTCTGCCGCCTCCGGGCTGCAATGTCCAATTACCGGTCCGGTAGAGGCTCCTGAAAACCGCCCGTCTGTAATCAGCGCAATGCTGCGTCCCAGCTCCTTATCGCTGCTGATAGCTTCCGATGTGTAGAACATCTCCGGCATACCGCTGCCCTTAGGTCCCTCGTAGCGAATAAAGACGGCATCCCCTTTCTTTACTTTGTGTTTTAAAACCGCATCCAGACATTCTTCCTCACTGTCAAAGGGTCTTGCCCTTAACACCGCTTTAAACATTTCCTTCGGGCAGGCCGTATGTTTGATTACCGCTCCCTCCGGCGCCAGATTCCCCCGTAAAACGGCAATACTTCCGTCTGTGCCGATGGCTTTGTCATAGGGACGAATAATATCTTCTCTGGTCACAGAAACTCCGTAACGCTTGTTGAACTCCTGCAGCCATTTTTCACAGCGCTCATAGAAACCGTCTGCCTTCAGGTCTTCGAGATTTTCTCCTAATGTCTTCCCGGTCACTGTCATAACGTCTAAATGCAGATAATCTTTGATTTCTTCCATAATTGCCGGAACTCCGCCTGCATAATAGAAGCATTCTGCCGGCCAGCGTCCTGCCGGGCGCACATCCAAAAGGTATCGTGCATTTCTGTGCAGTCTGTCAAAGGTATCTCCCGTAATTTCAAATCCAAGCTCATGGGCGATTGCCGGAATATGAAGAAGACAGTTGGTACTTCCGGATACTGCCGCATGGACAAGAATTGCATTTTCAAAGCTTTCCATTGTCACGATATCGCTCGGACGCATATGTTCCATCGTTGCCAGCTTTACCGCCTGTCTGCCCGCCTGTCTTGCAAATGCTAAAAGGTCCGGGCTTATCGCCGGCATCAGAGCGCTTCCGGGAAGCGCAAGCCCCAGGGCTTCTGCCATAATCTGCATGGTGGAGGCGGTTCCTATAAAGGAACATGCCCCGCAGCTTGGGCAGGCATTATGCTTTGCCCAGTTCAGTTTCTCCTCATCAATTTCCCCCCGCTGGTACTTAGCACTGTACATTCCAAGCTGCTCTAAGGTCAGCATATCCGGTCCTGCATTCATGGTTCCCCCCGGCACTACCACAGCCGGGATATTGACACGACAAAGCCCCATCAGGTTTGCCGGCATTCCTTTATCGCAGCTTGCCAGATATACCCCTGCATCAAAGGGCGTTGCATTTGCCTGAATCTCAATCATATTGGCAATCATCTCACGGCTCACCAGACTGAAATTAATTCCGTCTGTCCCCTGGCTCTCTCCGTCGCACATATCCGTGCAATAGTATCTTGCGCCATGACCGCCTGCCTCTTCGATTCCTTTTCTCACTTCTTCCACCAAAATATTCAGATGTCCGCTTCCCGGATGGCTGTCCCCGTAGGTACTCTCGATGATTACCTGGGGTTTAGACAAATCCTCCGGCTTCCAGCCGGTTCCGATTCTCAAAGGATCTAACTCCGGTGCAAGTTTACGCATTTCCTGACTTTTTAAACTACTCATATCCATTTTCCTTTCCGATGTTCCATCAAATATTTTTAGCTGCGACAGTTTAAGCAAAAAATGAAATGATAAGGGCAACCACAAATCCAGTGCCTCCTACAAGAGTTTCCATAATCGTCCATGTCTTTAATGTTGTCTTCTCATCCATTCCTAACAGTGATTTTACCAGCCAGAAACCCGAATCATTAAAATGTGAGCACACAGTCGCTCCGCCTGCTACTGCCGCCGTCACACATGCCAGATACAGGGGGGACAGCTCAGAGATTCCCGGAATTGCTGCAACGATTCCTGCCGCCATCGTCATTGCCACCGTAGCTGACCCAACACAGATTCGAACCAGTGCCGCCACAAGGAACGCCAGCACTACCAGCGGAAGAGACATCGACGCCACTGCGTTTCCGATTACATCTCCCAACCCTGAATATTGAAGTACATAGCGCAGCACGCCGCCACATGCAGTAACCAGAAGAATCATTCCCGTGGGCTCCAGCGACTTTGTCATAATCTTTTCCAATTCCTCTGTACTGTATCCGTGCTTCACACCGAGAATCAGCATTGCCGCAATCGTGGCAATCAGCAGCGCCACAAAGGGTTCTCCCAGGAAACCGAACAGCGGCTGAAGGAAGCTCAGCGCCGGTATCACGCCTGTCACAGAATCTAAGATAAT
>JAGAIK010000556.1 GCA_017626625.1 Roseburia sp. | reverse complement strand
TTTTGTAATATTTATGTAACATTTCCCATGAAATTATTCATAAAAGATATTCAGGTCTGTTATACCGTGCGAAAATAGTTACGCCCGTATGCGATATCATTCTGGAGCTGTTCTTTCAGCTTGTCTATGGAGGCAAATTTCCGCTCTTCCCGGACTCTGCTTAAAAATTCCACCGTCACCACTTTCCCGTAGACATCCTCTGCAAAGTCTAAAAGATGGGTTTCCACTCCCACCGGATTTTTGCCCTCAATGGTGGGTTTGCAGCCCACGTTGGTAATTCCCCGGTATTTCTGCTCCCCGATGAATACCTCCGTCACATAAACCCCGAAAGGCGGCAGCAGCTTTTCCTCCGGCGGTATCTGGTTGATGGTGGGAACACCTAATTTCGAACCGCCGATATGGTTGCCGTGAAGCACCTGCCCCGTCACAAAATAGCGGTAGCCTAAGAGGTGGTTCGCCTTTTCGATGTTTCCTGCCGCCACTTCCTCCCGGACAAAGGTGCTGCTGATATCCCTGGCATCCTCTTTCATTTTTTCAATGACGAGAACCTCGTAACCGTAGGTTGCCGCTAAGGACTGCAGCATTTTGTAATCGCCCCTGCGGTTATGCCCGAAGTGAAAATCCTCTCCCACCACGAAGCACTTTACATGAAGCTGACGCACCATCTTTTCGATAAAATCCTCCGGCTCCATGCACATAATTTCCTTTGTGAAGGGACACTCTACCAGATAATCTACCCCAATCTGTTCAAAAATGTGCATTTTTTCCTCATTGGTGGTGAGCACCTTCGCCTCCACGTTGCTGACATTTTTTCTGGGCGGAATATCAAAGGTAAAAATCACTGCGGAAAGCCCCTCCTCCTTTTTGGCGGAAAGGTGTTCCATCAAAAGCTCATGTCCCCTGTGAATCCCGTCAAATTTCCCTAAGGACATCACGGTGGGCTCTTCGATATAAAATTCCGTTGTCTTGCTGATATATTTCATGTCTCCATAAACACTTTTACCGGCTTATAATCTCCCTGCCCTTTCACATAGGCATATATGCCGATAAAATTCCCCTCTTCATCATAAACCCGGATATTGTCCTGCTCCCATTTTTCCTGGTAACAGACAAACGCCTCCGGCGCCAACCGGTTTCCATTATACAACACTTTATTCTGGGATTCCTTTACCACTGCTTTTTCGTATTGTAAAAACACGGAATCCACGGATTGGATAAAGTCAAAGACAGACGCCTCCCACTGCTCCGGCGCAATCCCTGCCCCCTGTTTTTCTACCCGTTTTTCAATCTCCCCTAAGGTCAGTGAATCCCCGACCTTAAATTCCGATACCCGGGTGCGCAGCAGGCTTTCCATACAGCCGCCGCAGCCAAGCTTTTCGCCGATGTCCTCACAGAGAGTGCGGATATAGGTGCCCTTCGAGCAATTTACCCGCATTTTCACCCGGGGCAGGCAGACCTCTAAAATATCAATGGAAAATATCTCCACCTGCCTTGCCTTGCGCTCCACCGTCACCCCTGCCCTCGCTAAGTCACAGAGCTTTTTTCCGTCCACCTTCAAGGCGGAATACATGGGCGGTACCTGCATATAGTTTCCCACGAAACTCAAAATGGCATTCCTTACTTCTTCCTCCGTGGTATGTACCTCGCACTCCCTTAACACAGTTCCGGAAATATCCTGGGTGTCCGTCACTTTTCCAAGGAGCAGCACCGCCTCATATTCTTTCTGCTTGTCCGTCAAAAGCTCACAGACCTTGGTGGCTTTGCCAAGACACACAGGCAGCACTCCCTCCGCATCCGGATCGAGTGTGCCTGTGTGCCCGATTTTTCTGGTCTTTAAAATTCCCCGCAGTTTTGCCACCACATCAAAGGAGGTATAGCCCCTTTCTTTATATACATTGATAATTCCGCTTATCATAAATTCTCCAATCATTTCATAAATGATTTTCATTTCATAAATGATTTTCATTGCAACCAAATGATTTTCGTTGCAACCGCATGTTTTTTCACCGTATCTGCTCCGCAACATCTGCAACAATCATCTCGATCAGTTTCTCCGCATCGCCTTCTACCGAAAAACCTGCTGCACGCTTATGACCGCCGCCTCCGTATTTTACCGCAATCTGCGACACGTCCACATAGCTGGCGGAACGGGTGCTGACCTTGTATTTTCCGGGCTCCGTCTCATACAAAAAGACCGCCGCCTCCACGTCCTTCGTCACCCGAAGCTGGCTCACAATGCCGTCTAAATGCTTCGGAAGCACTTCGTACTCCTCCATCTCCGCTAAGGTAATGACGCTGGAAATACATTTCCCCTCTAAATGAAGTTTGCTTTTCACCAGCGCTAAGCCCATAATCCGGTTCTGGTTATAGGTTTTGGTGAAAAAGGTCTTGTCCACAATTTTGGGGAAATCAATGCCAAGGGACATTAACACCCCTGCCGCCTCCATGGTTTTCTCAGAGGTGCAGGAATACTGGAACACCCCGGTATCATGGATGATTCCGGTGTAAATGCACTCCGCAATCTCTTTTGTCAGGCGCTCCCTTGGAATCAGTTCAAAAATCAGCTCCGAAGTGGAGCTCGCCTCCGGGAAAATATAGTTTTCCATGGCAAAACTCCGGTTGCTGATATGGTGGTCGATACAGACCGTTTTATTTGCGCTGTGAAAATATTTCACCGCCTCCCCAAGGCGCCCCTCATCCCCGCAGTCCTGGGAGATAAAAAGGTCGTATGCCTTATCGGAGGAGCAGTCGTTGATAATCTCTTCCGACCGTTTTAAAAACTTGAAAATATTGGGAATCGGCTCTAAATATAAATCCACTTCTATCTTTGGATAATAGGTCTTAATATAGTTGTAAGTGGCAAGGCAGGAGCCGACGCAGTCGCCGTCGGGGCGGATATGCCCTGCGATGGCAACCGTCTCTGCCTCTTTCAAAAAATCATCCAGATTTGTCATAGATTATTCCTCATCTGCACTGTCATTGCTGCTGCCGTCATCCTCGTCCCGGATGTCCTTCGTCACTTCATCAATCATCTTCGACATTTTCACACCGTACTCGATGGACTGGTCTAAGACAAATTTGATTTCCGGCGTATTCCTTAAATTAATGCTTTTTGCAAGCTTGCTGCGGATGAAGCCCTCGGCGCTTTTTAAACCTGCTAACGTGTTCTTCTGGGATTCTTCGTCCCCTAAGACACTGATATAGGCTTTACAGGTCTTTAAGTCCGGTGCAACCTCCACCGCCACCACGCTGGTGAGGGGATTTATCCGTGGGTCCTTGATTTCCCCGCGGATAATGTTGCTGAGTTCCCTCTGCACCTCTCCGTTGATTCTGGTATTCTTTATGCTGTTTTTTCTCATTCTCTATCTCCATATACGGCTTCCTTCTAAAAAACAAGCCCTCTTAACAATCCTACAACCTTAGCGTGGTACCTCTACCATGGTGTAAGCCTCTACCACATCTAACTCTGCGATATCGTTAAAGCCTTCAAATACAAGACCGCATTCGTATCCTGCTTTTACTTCCTTCACATCGTCTTTGAAACGTTTTAAGGACGCAAGATTTCCCTCGAAAATCTGTTCTCCCTCACGGGTAATGCGAACCTGACAGCCCCTCTGGAATACACCGTCAAGCACATAGGAGCCTGCGATATTTCCCACGCCGGAGGCTTTGAAAATCTGGCGCACTTCCGCATGACCGATGACTTTTTCCTCGAAAATCGGGTCTAACATTCCCTTCATAGCTGCGGACACATCCTCGATGGCATTGTAGATAACCTTATAAAGTCTCACGTCTACATTTTCCCGCTCTGCCGTCACTTTTGCTGTCTGGTCAGGACGCACATTAAAGCCGATGATAATCGCATTGGAAGCGGAGGCTAAGCTGACATCGGATTCGTTGATGGCACCCACACCGCCGTGAATTACTTTGACTACCACTTCTTCGTTGGACAGTTTGACAAGACTCTGTTTTACGGCTTCTACAGAACCCTGTACATCTGCCTTTACAATAATATCTAATTCTTTCACATTTCCTGACTGAATCTGTGAGAACAAATCGTCTAAGGACATCTTTGCCTTGGTATCTTCAATCAGTTTGTTCTTGCTCTCGGAAATATAGGTTTCCGCAAAGGCTCTCGCCTCTTTCTCCGTATCAGTGGAAACAAAGGTTTCTCCTGCCTCCGGTACGGCGGACAGACCTAAAATCTCTACCGGGGTGGAAGGTCCTGCTTCTTTGACTCTTCTTCCCTGGTCATCAATCATGGCACGGACTTTACCGTAGCAACTGCCGCAGGCAACCGGCTCGCCCACTCGTAAGGTACCTTTCTGTACCAGTACGGTAGCAACGGCGCCCCGTCCCTTGTCTAACTGTGCCTCGATGACAAGACCTCTTGCATTACGCTTCGGATTTGCCTTTAACTCTAACACCTCTGCGGTGAGCAGAATCATTTCCAGAAGGTTATCAATACCCTCTTTGGTGTGTGCAGATACCGGACAGAATACCGTGCTTCCGCCCCAATCCTCCGGAATCAGTTCATACTCGGATAACTCCTGTTTTACCCGCTCGATATTAGCACTGGGCTTATCAATCTTATTGATGGCAACGATAATCTCTACCCCTGCCGCCTTTGCATGGTTGATTGCCTCCACCGTCTGGGGCATAACACCGTCGTCTGCGGCAACCACAAGGATTGCAATATCCGTGGAATTTGCGCCACGCATACGCATAGCGGTGAATGCTTCGTGTCCCGGTGTATCTAAGAAGGTAATATTCTGTCCGTTGATGCTGACCACAGATGCACCGATATGCTGGGTGATACCG
>JAGAIK010000555.1 GCA_017626625.1 Roseburia sp. | reverse complement strand
GCTTAAACCTTCCCTGTCTGCGCAGGAACTCCTCTAGCGGCAGCTTGTTCTTCGGCTTGTAGCTTAATATCCACTTGCCCTCCACCACCTCAAACAACGGCCAGTAGCAGGTTTCCACCGCCAGTTTGCAAAGCTCGATAATCTCCGGCGCCTCATATTTCCAGCCTCTCGGACAGGGCGCCATGACGTTTAAGAATGCGGCTCCCGGCGTGTAGATTGCCTTTTCGGATTTCTCATACAAATCCTTCATGTTCCCGATAAAGGTTGTCTGTGCCACATAGGGAATATTGTGGGCTGCAATGATTGCCGCTAAATCCTTCCTCGCCTGGGGCTTTCCGTCGGAAACCTTACCGCTTGGGGTAGTGGTGGTGTCCGCATACATAGGGGTTGCAGAGGAGCGCTGCACTCCGGTGTTCATATAGGCACCATTGTCATAGCAGACATAGACCATGTCATGTCCCCGCTCCATCGCCCCGGATAAGGACTGCAAGCCGATATCATAGGTTCCGCCGTCTCCGCCGAAGGTGATAAATTTATAATTTTCCTTCACCTTTCCCCTCTTTTGCAGGGCACGGTAAGCTGTTTCCACGCCGGAGAGGGTTGCCCCTGCATTTTCAAAGGCATTGTGGATATAGCTGTCCTCATAGGCGGTATAGGGATACATATAGGAAGATACCTCTAAGCATCCGGTGGCATTTCCCACCACCGCCTTATCTCCCAGATGAAGCGCTTTTAATACATTTCTCACTGCGATAGCGCCGCCGCAGCCCGCACACATTCTGTGTCCCGGTGCAAAGCGGTCGTTCCGCTCCTGTATTTCTTTAAAATCAAATTTCTTCTGTTCCATAAAATATAACCATGCCTTTCCATCGCCCGCAGGCTTTCCTTCAATGCTATGCCGCAGGCACAATATTTGCAATTAGTCTCTTAACCCGATATAAGGATATTCCGGGTAGCTGATTGTTCCGGCTGCTAATTTCTGCAAATCTTCGTATACCTTTTCCATATCCTCCACACGAACGTCCCGCCCGGACAAGCCGTAAACCATGTTGACCGTCTCCGCCGTGCACTTTGCACGGTAGAGGGCGGCAGTCACCTCTGCCCCTAAGGGACCTCCGTTTCCGCTGTAGCTCTCTGCCCGGTCTAAAATGGCGATGGCTTTGCAGTGCTTTAACGCCGCCGCAATCTCCTCCGCCGGGAAAGGACGGAATACACGGATTTTTAATAAACCAGCCTTTACGCCGTCCTTGCGCAGTGCGTCAATGGCGTCCTTGGCGGTGCCGCAGACAGAGCCGATTGCCACCACCGCATATTCTGCGTCCTCTAACTTATATTCCTCAAAGAAACCGTATTTTCTTCCGGTGACAGCTTCAAATTCCTTTGCCACCTCTAAAATCACTTTTTTCGCGCGCTTCATGGCTTCCGCCTGTGCCTTTTTCGCCTCCATGCAATAGTTGGAAACGGCGTAAGGTCCCACCGCCATGGTTTCATCTTCTCTTAATAAATAATGCTCCGGCTCATACTCGCCCACAAATTTTTTGATGGGCGCATCGTCCCACAGCGTAATATTTTCCACCGCATGACTGGTGATAAAACCGTCCTGGCAGACCATAATCGGAAGCTTCACGTCCTTATGCTCTGCGATACGGTATGCCTGTAAAAAGTTGTCGTAAACCTCCTGGTTATTCTCCGCATAAATCTGAAGCCAGCCGGAATCCCTTGCCCCCATGCTGTCGGAATGTTCCGCATTGATGTTAAGTGGTCCGGTAAGCCCGCGGTTTGCCACTGCCATGGCGATAGGCAGACGGTTAGAGGCTGCCACGTAAAGTACCTCCCACATCAGCGCCAGACCACAGGAGGAGGTGGCTGTTAAGGTTCTCGCCCCCGCCGCGGAGGCTCCGATTGCGGCGCTCATGGAGCTGTGCTCGCTCTCCACCGGGATAAATTCCGTGGTGATTTCCCCATTGGCAATCATATTTGCCACAAACTGAGGTATCTCTGTGGAAGGGGTGATAGGGAACGCCGGCATGACATCCGGGTTAATCTGTTTAATGGCATGGGCAACCGCCTCATTGCCGGACATACGTGTCTTGGTTGGCATCTTATTTTCCCTCCTTCATAGATAACGCTCCAAAGGGGCAGGCTTTTACGCAGATTCCGCAGCCCTTGCAGTGGTCATAATCAAATTCCTGTCTTTTCCCGTCTTTTACGGTAATGCAGCTATCCGGGCAGTAGGGTACGCACAGCAGGCACTGCTTGCATTTTTCCCTGTCCCACACCGGGGTGTCGGTTCTCCACTCACCTGTCTCAAACAGTTTCGAGGTGGCAGGCTCGTAAATCTGCAGACCCTCCGTCAAATCCTGCCATCTGGTCTTTTCATTTATCTGTTCTGCTCTCAGTGCCATCAGACTACCTCCTTTAACGCCATCTGCAGGGCTTTCCTGTTCCCCTCTAACACTTCCGGTTTTTTGGCGAATTTGTGCTGTAAGGATTCTTCCATTTCCTTTAAAAATACCTCCTCGTCCATAACGCCGGAAATTTTTACCATTGCTGCAAGCATGGGGGTATTGGGGAAATATTTTCCTAAAGTTGCCATGCAGACCTTGTGAGCATTGATGGTGAATACCCTTCCCTCATAGCCGTTTAATAAAGGAAGTATCTCCTCCTTACTCTTTTCCGTATTGATTAAAATAGCTCCGTCCTTTTTCAGTCCCCTGGTGACATCCACGGAATGAAGCAGTGTGTCGTCCACCACTGCCACATAATCCGGTTCATATATATTGGAATGTACCCGGATTTCCTCATCGCTGATACGGTCGTAAGCGGTAATGGGCGCTCCCATACGCTCCGGACCGTACTCTGGGAAACCCTGTACATGCTTTCCTGTATTAAATGCAACGTCTGCCAACAGCAGCGCCGCCGTTTTTGCTCCCTGGCCGCCTCTTCCGTGCCAGCGGATTTCTGTTAATTGTTTCATGGTTTTCTTTCTCTCGCTTCCATTTGTGTTTGTATTACGGACACTTCCATTTTATTTGTCCTTGTATAAAATACAACTGTTTCCACATAGCGGACACAGCGGTATTAGTATACGACAAAATATTCTGTTTGTAAAGCATAAGTTTCCCATATTTCCTAACTTTTTCTATATATCCTTGACAAATTTGAGTTCCCTGTGATAAAGTCAATTCGAAAAGAGCGCTTGCATATTATATTTATATAATCTGCCTGCGCTCTTTTTATTTCACGAAAAAAGCCAGCGCTTTCATACATGAATGCCATGTGGGACATCCTATCAGTAAAAACAGCCCCACTACCCGCTGCATAAAGGAGGACACACCATGAAAAAAACACCGATAAATCTTGAAGCCGCCAGAAATTTTTCCAAACAGATTTTTATGGAAATTCTCGGAAGCATCTTCATTGCCGCAGGCATTTATAACTTTGCCGTTCAGGCGGAATTTCCCATGACGGGCTTTTCCGGTATCTCCATTATTTTATATCAGCTATTTCAAATCCCCATCGGACTTTCCACCATTTTCTTAAATATTCCGGTGGCGCTTTTTTGCTACAAACTTTTAGGAAGAAAATTTTTCATCAGCTCCCTGCGCTGTATGCTCATTTCTTCCCTGATGATTGACTATATTGCCCCGCTGTTCCCCGTTTATGAGGGCAGCCGTCTGCTTGCCGCCCTCTGCACCGGAGTGATTGCGGGAATGGGCTACTCCATTATCTACATGCAAAATTCCTCCACCGGAGGCTCCGACTTTATCATTATGGCGGTAAAAGCATTAAAACCTTACATTTCCATCGGGAAAATCGCTTTTTTATCTGACGTGGGGATTATTTTAATCGGCGGAATTTTATTCCGGGATATCGACGGTATCATTTACGGTATGATTGTAAACTACCTCTTTGCCGTGGTGGCGGACAAGGCGATGTACGGCATGAACGCCGGAAAAATGGCATTGATTGTCACAAGGCAGGGCAAATATATCTGCGACGTCATCGACGGTGTCTGCCAGAGAGGTTCCACCATTTTAAAGGCAAAGGGCGGTTACCAGGAAGAGGACAAACAGGTGGTGATGTGCGCCTGCAGCAATAAGGAAATGTATTTTGTCCAGAAAGCGGTAAAAGAAGCGGACCCGGAATCCTTTCTCATTGTGTTGGAATCCAACGAGGTGCACGGGGAAGGCTTCCACCCCCTGCAGCTTGGAGAGCGGGAAACAAAAACAGGCAGGGGTTCCGTATAGTCCCTGCCTGTTTTTGCTGTTTTTGCTGTTTTGATTATTCACTTTTCCTTTGCGCCATCAGCTGCTGTAACGTTCCGTAGAGCAGCTCCGGCTCGATGGGTTTCGAGAGATGGGCATCCAT
>JAGAIK010000554.1 GCA_017626625.1 Roseburia sp. | reverse complement strand
TTATACCTGACGGACAACAATAAACCAAGCCCCCTGACGGCGCCGAATTTCTGTATGGTACTGCGGAAACACATCGCCAACGGGCGCATTACGAAAATTTACCAGCCCCATATGGAGCGTATTATCCATTTTGAAATTGAGCACCTCGACGAGCTGGGGGATTTGTGCACCAAATCTCTCATTGTGGAACTGATGGGAAAACACAGCAATATCATTTTCTGCAACAGCGAGGGTATGATTATCGACAGTATCAAGCATGTGTCCTCCATGATGAGCTCCCTTAGGGAGGTTCTTCCCGGCAGGGACTACTGCATTCCCGCCACCCAGGGGGACAGGCTCAACCCTTTAGAGACAACCGAAGAGGCATTTATGGAAACTGCCATGAAAAAGCCTCTCTCCATCGCCAAGGCAATCTATACCTCCTTCACCGGAATCAGCCCTGTCGTTGCCAATGAAATCTGCTTCCGGGCCTCCGTAGACGGAGATATGGCGGTGGATTCCCTAGACGCAGACGGCAGAAAGCATTTATACCACAATTTTCTCTGGCTCATGGAGGATGTAAAAAACCACAATTACTGCCCCAACATCATTACCAGGGGCAGCGAGCCGGTGGAATTTTCCTGCTTTAAGCTGTCGGAATACACCAGCCAGGCTTCCTCCCCCGTCTGCGCTTCCTCCGGGGATACGGCGGAAACCTATCATATGACGGAATACACCTCGATTTCCGAGGTATTAGAGCGCTATTATGCCTCCAAAAACGTCTACACCCGTATCCGCCAGAAATCCGTGGATTTGCGGAAAATCGTTTCCACCGCCCTTGAGCGCAACCGGAAAAAATACCAGTTGCAGGAAAAGCAGCTAAAAGATACGGAAAAGCGGGATAAATACAAAGTTTACGGCGAATTAATCCACACCTACGGCTATGGTCTGCCCGAAGGGGCAAAGCAGTTAGAGGCGTTAAATTACTATACAAACGAAATGATTACCATTCCTTTAGACCCTACCTTAGACGCCAAAGCAAACGCCCAGAAATATTTTGATAAATACAACAAGCTGAAACGTACCTATGAAGCTTTGACGGATTTAATCACGGAAACGAAAATGGAAATCGAACATTTAGAGAGTATCGCCACCTCCTTAGACATTGCCCTGACGGAGGATGACCTGGTGCAGATTAAAGAGGAACTGACGGAGTTCGGCTATATTAAGCGCAAACATTCCGGCAAAAAGGTAAAAATCAAGAGCAAGCCCTTCCACTATATTTCCTCGGACGGCTACCATATGTATGTCGGGAAAAATAATTACCAGAATGATGAGCTGACCTTTAAATTTGCCACCGGAAACGACTGGTGGTTTCATGCCAAGGGAATGCCAGGCTCCCATGTCATTGTGAAAGCCAATAACGAGGAACTGCCGGACCGTGCCTTTGAGGAAGCGGCGAAGCTTGCCGCCTACTATTCAAAGGGCAGGGAAAATGACAAGATTGAGATTGATTATCTCCAGAAAAAAAATGTAAAGAAGCCTAACGGCAGTGCGCCGGGCTTTGTAGTGTACTATACCAATTACTCTATGACTATACAGCCG
>JAGAIK010000553.1 GCA_017626625.1 Roseburia sp. | reverse complement strand
CCGTCATCCGGGGAGAGATGCCCTTAAAGGCTCACGCCCACCGGGCGGATGATATCTATACGGCAATCCGCATCGCCAAAGAGTTCGGGTTAGAACTGCGGATAGACCACACCACGGACGGTGCATTAATAGCCGACGATTTGGCAAAGGAGGGCTATCCGGTGGCAGTGGGACCCTCTTTCGGTCATGCCACCAAGTACGAGCTGAAAAATAAGGGCTTTCACACCCCGGCAATTCTGGCAAAGGCAGGATGCCAGGTATCCATCATCACGGATTCTCCGGTGATAGAGGAACGTTTCCTGCCCCTTTGTGCCGGACGGGCGGTTTACTGCGGGTTAAGCGAGTTTCAGGCGCTGCAGGCGATTACCATTAACGCTGCAAAGCATATCGGCGCCGAAGACAGGGTCGGCAGCATTGAAGAGGGGAAGGATGCCGATTTTGTGTTGGTAAAGGGCACACCTTTTGCGGTGGATACCCGGATTTTGTATACGATTATTGATGGAAAGGTTGTTTTTCAGTCATAGAAAAGAGCAGGAGGTTTACTGTTGTCGGAATACACGGCAACTTTTAACTGTGAATACAGGAGATAGGAAGGGACGCTTGAATGATCAGGCGTCCCTTCCTATACTTGGAAAATAGCGGGCATGATAACAACAGGATTTCAGCCCTTTTTGACATGCTAATCACAACAGAAGAAACAGTTCTTACAAAAAATGAAACTTTTTTCACTCCCATATAGTCTAATAGACAGAACAACAAAAAAGGAGGCGAAATGCTTGGCAGTATTACCCTGGAAGAAATCAAAAGAAAAAATAATTGAGGAATTATTGCTTAACAATTACAACCGGTATTTCCGGCTTGCTTTAAGCTATGTCCACAATGACGATGATGCAGCAGATATCGTTCAGAACGGAGCTTACAAAGCAATCAAAAACAGCGAAAATTTAAAAGAGGAATCCTATGCGGCGACGTGGCTGTACCGCATCATGCTAAATGAAATTTTCTCTTTTTTAAAACAGCGGAAAACGGAATCCATAGATTTTATACCGGAGGAACCAAAAACCGAAGATACATACGAGGACGTTGATTTAAAGAGGGCGTTAGAGGCGCTGCCCGCACAAGAGCGGATGATAGTGGAGCTGAAATATTTTGAAGATATGAAACTCGAAGAAATTGCGGCAATCATGGATGAAAATGTAAATACCATAAAAAGCCGCCTCTACCGCAGTATCCGGAAACTGAAACTGCAATTAGAAGAGGAATGGCAATATTCATGAAGGTTTCAGGCAGGTGAAGACCAAAACTTTCGTTTGAGCAGCCGCAGATAATAGAAAAAGTCAGGAAAGGAATGGTTCATAAAATGGGAAATAGAGAAGAAAGATGGAAAGAAATGAAGCAGGAATATCAAAGTCACAGTATGTCAGAAGGGCAGGTGGAAAAAATGAAAGAAAGAATGGAACAGGCAAAAAAAGAAAAACGTAAGGAGAACAGGCGTCATACAGGGGCGAAAATTGCAGCAGCAGCGGCGGCAGCAGCAGTGATTATCACAATTCTGCCCAATACCTCAGCAGATGTGGCGTATGCCATGAGCCGTATCCCTATCCTGTCAAAGTGGGTGGAGGTAGTCACCTTTCGGGATTACCAGTACGAGGATGACAGAAATACTGCGGATATTACCGTGCCGGAAATCGTCCCCCAGATATCCACGGAGGAAGAAAAGGAAGCAGTTTCTACAGACGGAGAAGCAGGAGCCGTTGACACACAGACAAAGGAAAATATTCAGAAATCCGCAGAGGAAATCAACGCAGAAATCCAGACCATAACGGAGCAGTTGATACAGGAATTTGAAGGGAATTTAAAGAACCAGGAGGGGTATCAGAGTATGCAGGTTTCCTCCGAGGTCATCGCCACCACAGAAGAGTACTTTACGTTAAAGCTGATTTGTTACCAGGCGGCAGGCAGCGGGGCGGAATTGGATTACTTCTATACCATAGATTTAGCGACGGGAGAGCGTCTGAAATTAGCAGACCTGTTTACCGAGGGCAGCGATTATGTCACAGCCATCAGTGATAACATTAAGGAGCAGATGAAAGAACAGATGGCAGCGGATGAAAACAAGATATACTGGCTGGATTCCGACATGCCGGAATGGGATTTCAAAGAGATTACAGACGAGACAGGATTTTACTTAAATGAGAAAGGGGAAGTTGTCATCAGCTTTAATGAGGGAGATGTAGCACCGATGTATATGGGGTGCGTGGAATTTACCATACCGAATGAGGTTTTAGCGGGTATCAGAAAATAGATTATGCGGAATGGGACAGGGGATGCGGAAGGCATTCCCTGTTTGCGATTTTATATGGGAAAGTTTATGATATCATGGTAAAATATAAAATATGTATTTAAAAGCAGAAACAGTAAATGGAGTGGGGAGGGAATGTGACTATATGACGATTGAAGATATTGTAAATAGATTTAATACAACACCGTTTTTGTTTGTTGGTTCAGGGATAACCAGAAGATATCTCAACTTGCCGGATTGGAAGGGGCTGTTGGAATATTTTGCAAATATGGTCAGGGAGGATGAATTTGCATATAGT
>JAGAIK010000552.1 GCA_017626625.1 Roseburia sp. | reverse complement strand
GAAGAAGATGTGTGCCGTATTTTCCGCCGGCTTGCCGGAAAATGCTGTGTCAGGAGGGCGGAAAGATAAAAGATGCGCACAGACGGAAACGGATTTCAAAAAGGGATTTTCAAGGAGGAAAAAGCAATGAGCCAGATGAGCAGCATAGCAGGAACCTATGGAACAGAGTATCAGAGCCGCACGGAGCAGACGAAAAAGAAACAGCAGAATGCAGCGGTGGAGCGTATGGACCGCAACTACGGCAGGGTAATCGGAGAGCCGGAGCTAAGCGACACTGCCAAGGAGTATTATGAGAAATTAAAGAAAAAATACTCCAACATGGATTTTATTTTAGTTTCCCCGGAGATGAAGCAGCAGGCGGAAGCGAAAAAGGGCAGTTATTTAAGCTCGAAGGAATTGTTGGTTCTGATTGATTCCGATAAGATTGAAAAGATGGCAACGGACGAAAATTACCGCAGGAAGTACGAGAGTATTTTAGACAGTGCCATGGTACAGACCCAGCAGATGAAGAAGGATTTAGGCAGCAATGCGGGGGCAGTGACCTCTTTTGGAATGACTTTTGACGATAAGGGAAACGCTTCCTTTTTCGCCGTGGTGGACAAATCCTTAGCGGCACAGAAGGAGCGCATTACTGAGAAGAAAGCGGAGGTGGCAGAGGAGAAAAAAGCCGAGGCGAAGAAAGAGGCAAAAGAGGCGAAAAATAAGCGGGGAGGGAAGGATTCTGAGGTGACCACCCTGACGGCATCCTCCTGGCAGGAGCTTTTGCAGAAGATTCAGGAGACCCTTGCCTCCGACGGAACAGGGAAGACGCTGACGGTTGCGGAAAGGGCGCTGGGGCAGTCCATTGATTATACCGTATAGTGCGGGAAATATTTAAGAGGATAAGGAAACCTTACTGATTTTACAGGAAACTGGATGTCGGTAAGGTTTTTTTTCTAAATGGTAGCAAATGATAGGGGAAACTGTTATACTGTATTTATCAAAGATAGAAAGCAGGTGAAGTGTATGGACTTAAATTTGCAAATAACAGATATGGCGGGAGCAAGTCCGGAGCATTCATTGGTAATCGTTAATTTTGTGTCAGCAATCAGAAAGCAGCTAAAAAACAGTACCTGCTATGTATATTCTGATAATATTCAATATAGATTTAAAAATGCAGAGGGAGAAGATAAAGTGGTTATTCCGGATGCTTCCATAAACTGCCGTGTGAAATCAAGGCGGGGAAATGCCTTTGTGGATGCCCCCCGTATGGTGATGGAAGTGGTTTCTCCAACTACGGAAAAATATGATAGAAACGAAAAGATGGATTTATACCGTCAACAGGAAATCGAGGAATATTGGATTGTTGACTGGAGAAAGAAGCAAGTGGAAATATATGAGTTAGATTATGAAAATCAGGTGCCGCAATATTTTTTGTGGAAGGTAATCACAGAAAAGAACCGGGAGGAATTAAAGATTATTCATTTCCCAAATGTGGAAATTACGTTTGATGAATTGTTTGACGAGATAGAATGACAGATTTATTTTTAAAAGAAAATTGCGGCTGACGGATAAAATGTGTATAATAGACCCATAGAAAAAATTTGACAGGGGAAGAATGATGGCAGAAAAGATTATTTTAACAGGTGACCGTCCTACTGGAAAATTACACGTAGGACATTATGTAGGTTCTTTAAAACGAAGAGTAGAGCTTCAAAATTCCGGGGAGTTTGACAAGATATTTATTATGATTGCGGACGCCCAGGCATTGACCGACAATGCGGACAACCCGGCGAAGGTGCGCAGCAATATTATGGAGGTGGCGTTAGACTATCTCTCTGTGGGGCTTGACCCGGCGAAATCTAATATTTTCATCCAGTCCTATGTGACAGAGCTGACAGAGTTATGCTTTTACTATATGAATCTGGTGACGGTTTCCAGATTACAGAGAAATCCTACGGTAAAATCCGAGATTCAGATGCGGAACTTTGAAACCAGTATTCCGGTGGGCTTCTTTAACTATCCCATCAGCCAGGCGGCGGATATCACCGCATTCCGGGCAACTACCGTTCCGGTGGGGGAGGACCAGATGCCCATGTTAGAGCAGACCAAGGAGATTGTGCACAAATTCAATGCGGTCTACGGGGAGACTTTGGTGGACCCGCAGATTTTACTGCCGGAAAATAAGGCATGTTTAAGGCTTCCGGGGACGGACGGCAAGGCAAAGATGAGTAAATCCTTAGGGAACTGCATTTACCTTTCCGAGCCGGAGGAAGAGGTAAAGAAAAAGGTAATGTCCATGTTTACCGACCCGAACCATATCCGCATTGAGGACCCGGGCAATTTAGAGGGCAATACGGTGTTTACTTACTTAGACGCATTCTGCAACGACGGGCATTTTGCAGAGTATCTTCCGGAGTATTCCTGCCTGCAGGAGTTAAAAGACCACTATACCAGGGGCGGTCTTGGGGACGTGAAGGTGAAGAAATTCTTAAATAACGTCATGCAGGAGGAG
>JAGAIK010000551.1 GCA_017626625.1 Roseburia sp. | reverse complement strand
GTCTGAGCTGTCCGGTATGACAAATAAAAATATATGGCAGTTCACAGTCAGGACGCTGATAAAGCAGATATTCTGCAATCGCATTTCCATCCCGCTATGATGTTCTGACCACTCTCTTAAACCGCCGGAGTTTTATGGAGGATATGGAACAGCACATTGCGGAGTGCAAAAAATTCGGTCTGATTATGTATGATTTGGATAATTTTAAACAGATCAATGACACCTACGGCCACAATGAAGGGGATGTGGTGTTGAGCGAACTGGCGGGGCGTTCTAAGGAGCTTGCCGATGAAAAAATGCAGGTTTACCGCCTGGCAGGAGATGAGTTTATTGCCATTGTGGAGGACGGCAGACCGGAGATTGTGGAAAATTATGCAAAGGCAATTCAGGAGACCTTCCGGAAGCCTTATCTGGTTTCCGGGGAGGAGCAGTATCTTCATTCCAGCATGGGAATGGCACTGTATCCCAGAGACGGACACAACAGTACGGAGTTGATTTCTTCTGTGGATAAGGCGATGTACACCGTAAAAAATTCCGGGAAAAACGGCATGGCGTTTTATCAGGAGGGAATGTAAAGCATAAAAAATAAGAAGCTGACAGAATGTGTTTCCTGCAGCTTCTTATTTTTATGCTTATTTTTTCATTCCCGCTCGTTTTCTTAAGGTGGGGTCTAAGATACGTTTGCGGATACGGAGGCTTTTCGGTGTAACCTCCAACAGCTCGTCCACGTCAATGAAATCCAATGCCTGCTCTAAACTGAGTATCTTCGGCGGAACTAAAGTCAGAGCCTCGTCCGCAGAGGAAGAACGGGTGTTAGTCAGGTGTTTCTTTTTACATACATTCAACTCGATATCCTCGGCTCTTGAACAGGAACCGATGACCATTCCGGCATAAACCTTCTCACCCGGTCCGATAAATAAAGTACCGCGGTCCTGAGCGGAGAACAGACCGTAGGTGACGGATTCTCCGGATTCGAAAGCGATGAGGGAGCCGAGCTTACGGTAAGCGATTTCTCCACGGTAAGGAGCGTAGCCGTTGAAAATGGTGTTGATGATACCATTTCCCTTGGTGTCCGTCATAAACTCTCCACGATAGCCGATTAAGCCGCGGGAAGGAATGTTAAATTCCAGACGGGTATAGCCTCCGGTCAGAGGTTTCATGTTGGTCATTTCCCCTTTTCTCTGGCTTAATTTTTCAATGACAGCTCCGGTAAATTCATCCGGAACATCCACGTAGGCGATTTCCATGGGCTCTAATTTCTTGCCGTTCTCATCGGTATGGTAGAGTACCTCCGCCTTGCTGACAGCAAATTCGTAGCCCTCACGGCGCATATTTTCGATTAAGACGGATAAGTGAAGCTCACCACGTCCGGACACTTTATAGGAATCCGGGCTGTCGGTCTCCTCCACACGGAGGGAAACGTCGGTGTTTAACTCCTTAAACAGACGGTCTCTGATATGGCGGGAGGTAACGAATTTACCTTCCTGCCCCGCAAGAGGGCTGTCGTTTACGATGAAATTCATGGAGAGGGTGGGCTCGGAAATCTTCTGGAACGGAATTGCCACCGGGTTTTCCGGAGCGCAGATGGTATCTCCGATGTGGATATCTGCGATACCGGAGATTGCCACGATGGAACCCACTTTCGCTTCATTTACTTCTACCTTATTTAAACC
>JAGAIK010000550.1 GCA_017626625.1 Roseburia sp. | reverse complement strand
TACTGCCGTAAAGAAAACCGAATACCGTAGACCAGATACCCGCCACGGAAATAATCGCCGCAAGGTTCATTTTTTTCAGTTTGTACAGGGCAAAGCCTCCTGCCACTAAGCACAGCCCCTGCCCGACGTCCCCGAACATAATGCCGAACATCAGCGTGTAGGTCAGTGCGATAAAAATCGTGGGGTCCATCTCATTGTAAGCGGGCAGTCCATACATCTGCACAAACATCTCAAAGGGCTTGAAGATTTTGGGATTTCTCAATTTGGTGGGCGGACCTGAAATAGAGGTTTCGTCCACGTCCTCTTCCATGATGTGGACTTTATCGTCCCCCTGGATATCCCGCTCTAATCCGGCGGCGTCCCGCCTGCTCATCCAGCCGTAGAGGATATAATATTCGCTCATGCCGCTGCCGTCGAATTTCGGCTTGGTGCAGACTGCCATTTTACGGATATCAAAGTTCCTGCAATAGGTCTCTAAGGAATAATAGGCACAGGTGAACTGCCTCTCATGCTTTTCTAACAGCTCCCGCATCTTATTTTTCAGGGAAAGCTCTTCCTTTTCATAGTCCTTTATCTGCTGCTCTAATTCCAGATAGGCGGCGTCCGGCGTGCCCTCAATGGTATCCGGCACATAAATCCTCTCATAGTGAAAAGAGAGGCACACCGCATCCACCTCCGCCACATACATTTTCGGGACAAAATAAGCGCCCCACACATAATCCTCATCACTGTGGCATTCATAAAACAGCATATGGTCGGTGTCATGAATGTACCGCTCTAACTTCTGGTAGTAATCTCTGGATATCCGTCCGAAACGGTATGCGATAAACTTAAATTCCAGAATCTTTTTAAACTCATAGTCTAATTCCCGGAAGGGTTCTATTTCTTCCATGAGTTTCGCCGCCGCAAGCCGCTCCTGCTTTAGCTGCTCCTGTCTTGTGACAATTTCTTCCGCTAAGGCATAAATGCTGTCAATGACCTGCGCCGCCTCTTCCACCTTCATTTTTTCCGTGGGAAACATGTCTTCCCTGCCGAATTGCTCCCAGATAAGCTTCGCTTTTGCATATTCGTCTTTATAAAGATTGCTCTCCACAAAGGGACGGACATTGGCGAGATTATTGAGACTGGCAATGGCGTTCTCAAAGTGTATCTCATAATTACTCAGATAGGTATCCATTACCCGGTCAATGTCCGCTTTGGGTCCTGTGATGTGAAGCAGTTTCATTTTTTCTACCACTTTATAAACCCTCCATTTACATTGTTAAAACCAGCTCTTTGATTTCCCTTGCGGGAAGCTGATATCGGATTCCCTCTAATATGGAAGTCAAAAGGTCTATTTCGTGTTCTTTGTCATATAAAAATTTCAGCACCGGCGCTAAGGACATGGGGTATTTCCTGCAGACAAGACGGTAGGTTTTCTCCATGACTTTCCGCTCTGTAAGTTCCTCCCCCAGGCTGGCAACGGCGTCTTTTCCCTTAAAATAAGCGGTTTTCGCCAGGTATTCCGTAAAGCCCTCCACCGTCTCCGCCTCTATCATCTGCCGCAGTTGTTCTTTTTTCAGGCGGTAGGCGACGGGAATGAGATTGACATAAATATCCGCCGGCTTCATCTGATAGAAGCGCTTCGAGCGGTATATCCACATAATATTCTGCCAGTCGATTTCTGTTCCCAGCAAAATCTCCATCATCCGCCTGACATTTTTATCCCGTATCTTTTGTTTTCGTTTCCAGGCATTCTTATAGTAATATACATCTAACCCAAAGGCGTAATCTGCATAGCTCATCTGCCCGCTCTCCGACATCCGGTGCAAAAGCCGTTCATAGTCCGTGCCTGCCACCGCCGCTAAAAGCTCCGTAAAGCTCTCCGCCTGCGCCGCCATTCCGGCATCGTAACAGGCATGACCGTCAAAAATCAGCTTTAGATACCCCAGTTCATAATGACTCCCTGTCATGGCATATTCTAAGCAGGTTTTCAGCACGTTGACCTCGTAGCGGAAAAAGATAAGCTCTAATCCCGCCCGCTGCTCCCCATGGGCAAACTGGTAAAGCTTTTTGTAATCTCCGTAAAGGGAGTTGCGGATTACCGCCTCCACCTGCCCCCGGTGGGCGATTTCCTCATGGCTGGCAAAAATCGGCGCATACCCCTCCGCTTCCCGCAGAAAGGAAATAAAAGCGTCCACCGTCTCATACTCCGAAAGCCTGATGTAGTCCTCCTCCTCTAACAGCCTGCCGCTCATCGCCTTTGTCTTTGTCACCAATCCGCTGTATTCCAACAAACCACCTGACATCCTCATACTCCTTTTCCTTTCCGCATATTGCGGCTGTTACATCTGTATGATTTTTTGAAACAATTCCTCCGCCCGCTGTTCCTTCGTCCGGGCAAATTCCTCTTCGAAGCGGCTCACCGCCTCTTTTGTCTCGTCCTCCATGCGGGCAAGCTGCTGCTTCGTCTCCCCGAAAAACCGTTCCCTAAGGCGCTGCTCCGCCTCCCGCTCGCTCTGCTCTATTCTGCCGTCTATCTCGTTCTTATCCTGCTCTAACCTGGATGCTAACTGCTCTTTTCGGGATTTTGCGTCGCTGATAATCGCCTCCGCCTTTTCTTCGATTTCATTTAACCGGTTAATAATCTCATTCATGTAAAAACCCCTCTTCTGCTCTGTTCCTACTAATAAAAATTATAAACATTTTTCACACTCCTGTCTAGTACTATAGGACACTCTGTAACAGAATCAAAAAGCAGCCGGGGATATTTTCCCGACTGCATGTCATCTGTACGCTATGCTTCCGCACTCCTTTGTATTCTGCTGGTGATATCTCTGACCTCCGCCATAATCGTCGCATACATTTCACTCTCTAACCCCACCGGCGACATATGCGGACACTCCTGTTTCATACGATATGCCTGCCTCAACAAACGGCTCTTCGCCTCTTCAAGTTCCCAAAGCTGCTCTGTGCTCATAACCATTCTCCACTTTCGTCTTATATTTTCGCTACAGTGCGGTGGCAGGGACAAAGTCCGTCTTGCTCTCCCGCCGGTGCCTCATCGCCGCTGTAACTAGATACTGTATTTGCACCTCCACTATAATAGCACATCTAGTGGATTATGGAGCAAAAACTTCTTCGGCATTTTTACCAAAGTTTGCTTTGGGATTTTAGGATTTTATCTATTTACAAAATCATTTTTATTCATATGTCACAATGCCATCAGCGTTTGAATCGCTTCTTTTCTAACAATACTCTGACCGTGTTCGACAATATAGGCAATCTGCCCCTCATTTGAGAAACGACCGTCATCATAC
>JAGAIK010000549.1 GCA_017626625.1 Roseburia sp. | reverse complement strand
CCACGTCGGAGCTTTCCCCCTGCTCGCTGTCAAAAATATTCTGATATTCCTGCACCGTCAAATCATACCCGGTAATCTCCTTAAAATTGGTATATGCCCGGTTGCTGGCTGCAATCTTTCTGACATTGTTGACCCGGGAGCTGGAATCCGCGTCGTTGTATTCACTGACCAGCAGCGCCGCCACTACCTGCTGGGTATTATCATAAATCTCCTGTTCCACATACGGGTGAAGAGTAACATACTTATAACCGCCGAGGGCAGCAGCACATAAAATCGCAAGAATTGCCGCAATCCACCACATTTTCAAATTGTAGCGGATAATCTCCGCCACACTGTACTCCTTGTCCACCTTGTATTCTTTGCTCATAATCGCTCTCCTTTCCTTACTCGCCGCCTTTTTCAAAAACTACCTTAATTGTCTTTAACAAAATCTTAATATCAAGCCCAATGCTCCAGTTATCAATATACTGTACATCCAGCTTCACCACATCCTCAAAGTCCCTAATGTTATTTCGCCCGCTGACCTGCCACAGACCGGTGATTCCCGGCTTGGCGCTGAGCCGCCGCTTCTGGTGGGACTCATACTGCCGAAATTCCTCCACGGTCGGGGGTCTGGTTCCCACCAGGCTCATGTCCCCCTTTAACACGTTGAAAAACTGGGGCAGCTCGTCAATGCTGGTCTTTCGGATAAATTTTCCCACCTTAGTGATACGGGGGTCATCCTTCATCTTAAACATAAAGCCGTTCATTTCATTCTGGCTCTCTAATTCTTTTTTCCGGTCCTCTGCGTCCTGATACATGGAGCGGAATTTATATATCTTAAAAAACCTTCCGTTTTTTCCCACACGTTTCTGTGCGAAAAACAGGGGACCGGGGGACTCAATCAGCAGCGGCGGTGCTAAAAATACCGTCACCACTGCCGTAATAACCAGTCCCACAATAGCTCCGGCAATGTCCATCAGACGTTTCACAAACACCATTTTCCAGTCATAACGCTGGTTGGTGAAGGTCACCACCGGAATATTCCCCATCATATCGAAACTTTTATAATAGTCGAATTTATTTAATATCTCAATGCTCACATGCACTGTGGCTCCCATATCCTCAAATTTCGCCACAACCTCCGCAAGCGCCTCCCCGCTGTCGTAGGGAACATTGATAAAAACCTCATCTACAATCTGTTCCTTTGCATACTGAAACATATTGGTATAGGTTGCCACCACGGGAATCCCCTCATACCATTTCCCCACCTGATTGTCGTCAATCACTGCAATGCTGGTGAGGCGGTGCGCCCAGTCCTTAGAGTTCTCCAGTTCCGCCAGAATATCCACCACCCGGTCCGAGGTAGTCACTAAAAATATCTGGTTGGTAGCACGCTTGTTCCGGTATATCTTTAACAGATAATATTTAATCACCACATGGGACAGGAAATACAGCAGCAAATTCAACGCCGCAATACAAAAATACACGCCCCTGGAGGCATCCGCATTATTATGCTGTAAAAAAATGGTCAGCGCCGTCACAAAAATCAGAATAACGCTGGCTTTCGTACCCGCCCACAAATCCATGTAAGCGCTGCGTCTGGTAAAATTGTTTTCCAAATCCGAAAACAGCATCACCAGCATATATGCCACTAAAACAATTCCCATGCTGTCTAGCAGCTCTACCTTCATATCCGCCACGGAAACATTACGAAACCCCACCAGCCACAAGTATCCGCCGCCAAAATAACTGATTACAAAACATATCAAATCTGTAACGAGCAGTATGATATTTTGTATTTTTTCTCTCGATTGGTACATACTTTTCTCCTATAATGCCGCAGTTTCAAAGATTTTTTCACATACCACTGCAAAGGAAGGTCTTAGCCCAGACCTTCCCGTCTTTCCCCTAACGTTTAAATTCCTCTTTCCCTGCAGTAATCGGCGATACCGCCATGTACCCTGTCCTTATCGGATAAAATCAAATCTTCGGCAGTCATGCCCTCCGGCATCATCCACTCCACACCTAAATCCGGGTCATTCCAGAGAATGCCTCCCTCATCGTTGGGATGGTAAAAGTCCGTCACCTTATAGCAGAACTCCGCATAATCGGAAAGCACGATAAAGCCGTGAGCAAAATTCTTCGGCACAAAAAACTGTTTTTTGTTCTCCGCCGAAAGCAGCACGCCGTACCATTTTCCGAAGGTCTTTGAGCCTTCCCGCAAATCCACTGCCACATCAAACACTTCTCCGTTTACCACCCGCACCAGCTTGTCCTGGGGGTGGTTAATCTGGAAATGAAGCCCCCTAAGCACCCCTTTCTTAGAAGCAGACTGGTTGTCCTGCACAAACTGACAGTCGATGCCCGCCTCCGCAAAATCATTGTAATTATAAGTCTCCATAAAATATCCCCTGGCATCGCCGAACACTGCCGGCTCCACCACTTTCAGTCCCTCAATTCCGTTGCAATTATCTGTTACCTTTATCTTTCCCATCTCTCTGTCCTCTCCTTCTACAGCCCTTCCGCTATCTCCATCAGATATTTGCCGTAATCTGTTTTCAGCAGCGGCTGCGCTAACTTCACCAACTGCTCCTTATCAATAAAGCCTCTCTTATAGGCGATTTCCTCAATGCAGGAAATATAAAGCCCCTGCCTTTTCTGGAACGCAGAGACAAAGTCCGCTGCGGTAAGAAGCATGTCATGGTTTCCGGTATCAAGCCATGCAAACCCCCGTCCTAAGGTTTCCACATTCAAAACACCCCTCTGCAAATACTCATTATTGACAGAGGTAATTTCGATTTCCCCGCGTGCGGAAGGTTTTACATTTTTTGCAATCTCCACCACGTCATTGTCATAAAAATAAAGCCCCGGTACTGCATAATTAGACTTCGGATGTTCCGGTTTTTCCTCGATGGACAGCGCTCTGCCGTTTTCGTCAAACTCTACCACGCCGTACTCTCTCGGGTCCCTGACATAATAGCCGAAAATAGTAGCCCCTGCCTCCTTTTCCGTACGCTCCGCCACATTGCGCAGCACCTTGGAAAAGCTCTGTCCGTAGAAAATATTATCTCCGAGAACCAGCGCCACTGCATCCTTTCCAATAAATTTTTCTCCGATGATAAAGGCGTCCGCCAACCCTCTCGGCTCCTCCTGCACGGCGTAGGTGAAGCTCATGCCAAGCTGGCTGCCGTCTCCGAACAGTTCTTCAAAGACCGGCAAATCCCTTGGAGTTGAAATAATCAGTACTTCACGAATCCCTGCCAGCATCAGGGTGGACAGCGGATAATAAATCATCGGCTTGTCATAAACAGGCATAATCTGTTTCGAAATCGCCTTTGTCAATGGATAAAGTCTGGTGCCGGAGCCTCCGGCGAGAATAATTCCTTTCATACATCAATCCTCCGATTTTTCTTATGATACTGTATCTATCTTAATTATTTCCTAGACAGAAGTTAAATTTTTCTTAAAATTTCTACCCGGTAATAAAACGCAAACAAGCAGTATCGCCCTATAGACGGTACTGCTGCCTGCATCTTTTATCTGTTCTGATACATATCCTCATAATATTTCTGGTAATCGCCGCTGGTGACATTCTTCATCCAGTCCTCATGCTCAAAGAACCAGGCAATGGTCTTTTTGATACCGTCTTTAAACATGGTCTCCGGCTCCCAGCCGATTTCTGCTTTAATTTTATCCGGCGCAATGGCATATCGTCTGTCATGACCTTTTCTGTCTTCCACGTAGGTGATTAAGTCCTTGCTCACAAGCTTTCTTCTCTCATCATCCTCCGGAAGCATCTCAAGCAGCGTCTCGATAATAATATTGATAATCTCGATATTCTGTTTTTCGTTGTGTCCGCCCACATTGTATGTCTCGCCCAGGCGTCCCTTCTCCTGCACCATGTCAATGGCTTTCGCATGGTCATCCACATACAGCCAGTCACGGACATTCTTTCCGTCTCCGTAAACCGGTAATTTCTTGCCCTGCAGTGCATTGTTGATAATCAGCGGAATTAACTTCTCCGGGAACTGGTATGGTCCGTAGTTGTTGGAACAGTTGGTGATGTTCGCCGGGAATTTATAAGTGTCAATATACGCTTTCACTAACATATCGGAAGATGCCTTGCTGGCGGAATAGGGGCTGTGGGGCGCATAGGGGGTCGTCTCATAAAAGTAGGTTCCATCATCCTCTAAGGAGCCGTAAACCTCATCCGTTGACACATGCAGGAAACGTTTTCCCTCTTTAAACGTACCGTCCGGCAGTTCCCAGGATGCCTTGGCGCAGTTTAACATAACAGCGGTTCCCAACACGTTGGTTTTTACAAAAACCTCCGGATTTTTAATGCTGCGGTCCACATGACTCTCTGCGGCGAAATGTACCACGCGGTCGATGTCGTTCTCCTCAAATATCTTCCTGATGGCGTCCTTATCTGTGATATCCGCTTTCACAAAGGTATAGTTTTCCCGGTTTTCAAT
>JAGAIK010000548.1 GCA_017626625.1 Roseburia sp. | reverse complement strand
GCCCGTTTTCCCCCCGAATCCTAGTGTATCGCTGGCGGGTAAGTGGGGGTGGGGGCTTGGGGAAATATTGATAACCTAAATTATTGAGTGGAAATGCTTTGTAGTTGTAACTTGTGAATGAATTTATGTTTTGTATGTATAATTTCTAAATATAGGCTTTGGCGGTATAAATTCTGGATGAATATACTTTATGACGTAAGTTCCGAATGAGGATGTTTTAGTAACGTAATTTCAAGATGAAGATATCTTAGTGGCGCAATCTCCAGATGAAAATGTTTTAGAGATGTAATTTCGTATAGGGATTTATTTGCCGAAAGTTTAAGGGAGTAACTGATATTGGCAGATTGCACAAAGAGCAGCCCGGTTTTGTGACTATGGGAAGAGATTAGATGTTCTTGGAAATCTGTTCGATACCTAGTGGCACCCAGCCATGGAGGGCTGGGTGAGGTACAATGGAGCCATGGAAGGCGACTTTGTACCGGTCACGTCCCGTTTCGATAACGCCCCTACAGATTTCTTAGAACATCTTATCTCTGTACATTGGAACAAAACCGGGCTGCTCTTTGTGCAATCTGCCCACACAGCCCCCCTCAACAAATACAAAGAAAAACTCCCAAAGGATTTTATTTAAAAATCCTCCGGGAGCCTTTTTTCATTTGTACCTTACATCAGGATGAAAATATCTGAAACACTTTATCGGGAGTAAGATAGCAGTGCTGGCTTGCACCAAGTTTATTTGCGGCAAATTTACTTGCGGCAAACTTATTTACGGCAAATTTACTTGCCTGCCATCTGCTTCTCCTGTGCCTCAATCATTTTCTTAACCATATAACCGCCGACAGAACCATTCTGTCTGGAAGTTAAGTCACCGTTGTAACCGTCCTTTAAAGGTACGCCGATTTCGCTGGCAACCTCATATTTGAAACGGTCTAATGCGCTTTTTGCTTCTGGAACTGCTGCTCTGTTAGATGAACGACTTGCCATAATAGTTTCCTCCTTTTGTACGTTTGGATTTTAATCCTTTATTGTTTGGTTTTCGTAGAACAAAACACGGTGGAATTTTTTCCGCTGTTGTTTTGTTCAGTGATAGTATGTGAGATTCGGAAAAAGATAAACATGCAGTTTTTGTCAAAAATGGCAAAGGAAAACGTGGGAACACAAAAAGTGGCGGGATAATGTAAGAAAAAAATGTAAGCGTTTACAAAATTTGTATTTACAAATAAAAATCTTTTCGTTATGATAGAGAGAGAAGTGCAACAGCAGTGGAAATCTGCCTTATGAGAGAAAAGGAGAAGTAACCATGGAACGTATTGAAAAATACATTGATGAACTTTTAGAAAAAAGCACACCGGACCGTCCTATCTGGAATATTGAGAAGATTTTGCAGGGAAAGCCATCTACCTGGAATTATATTGACGGCTGTATGATTAAGGCAATTCTGGAAATGTATGCCATCACAAAAGACGAAAAATATTTTCAGTTTGCCGATAACTTTATCGACTGCAAAGTAAGGGAGGACGGCTCCATCGAGGGATATTCCGTGGAGGAATTAAATATTGACAATGTAAATGCGGGGAAAACCCTTTTTGAATTATATGATTTGACCGGAAAAGAAAAATACCGCAAAGCCATCGACCTGGTATACAGCCAGATTGAGCAGATGCCCCGTACGAAAGAGGGAAATTTCTGGCATAAAAACATTTACCCGAACCAGGTGTGGTTAGACGGGCTTTATATGTGCCAGCCATTTTATATGGAATATGAGACAAGATTTAACGATAAGAAAAACTATGACGATATTTTCAATCAGTTTTTCAACGTGGAAAAAAATATGCGTGACCCGAAAACCGGGCTTTACTATCATGCCTATGATTCCTCAAGGGAAATGTTCTGGTGTGACAAGGTGACAGGCTTAAGCCAGAATTTCTGGCTGAGGGCGCTGGGATGGTTTTCCATGGCGCTGTTAGATACCTTAGATAAGGCAGACCCTTCCGTGGGAGCGCCTTATGAGAGAATGAAACAGATTTTCGTGGATTTGATGGACTCACTGTTAAAATATCAGGACGACAGCGGTATGTGGTATCAGGTGGTGAATGTGGGCGGTATGGAGCGCAACTACTTAGAGACCAGCGGCAGTTCCATTCTGGCATATGCCCTCTTAAAAGGCGTGCGTCTTGGATTTCTGCCGGAAAGCTACAGAGAGTACGGCAAGAAAGCTTTCAGGGGTATCTGTGAGAAATATCTATCCGAGGACGAAAAGGGAGAGCTGCACTTAGACGGCATCTGTCTTGTGGCAGGTCTCGGCGGTAAGGATATGCGTTCCGGAACCTTTGATTATTACATGTCAGAGCCGGTGGTTAAG
>JAGAIK010000547.1 GCA_017626625.1 Roseburia sp. | reverse complement strand
TGCGGAAGTACCAGCGGCAGTCTCCGTCGCCGGGGACAGTGTGGTGAGAATCATCCTCTCCTGCACGGATTCTAAGGGAAACACCTACTATATGAAACAGGGAACCGGCTTTGTGGCAGGCTCCGGGGATGATACCTGCTATATTTTGACTTCCCGGGAAACCGTCACCGCCTCCGAAAAGGCGCTTTCCCAGATTCGCCGCTGGGGCGGGCTGTCCTCCGAGGACACGCTGACCACCCAGATTTCCCTTTTTATGGAGCCGGATATTCTAATCCCCGCCACCGTTTCCTCCGTGGGAACCGACCACCCTTACGCCCTGCTTACCCCAAGCCAGAAGCTAAATCATGTATCCGCCCTGCGTTTTAATTCCCAGGAAAATATCACCCGCACCCAGGCAGCATGGCTCTACGGATACAACGCCGACCGTTCCCTCCTGGGGCAGACCTCCCTGCCAAAGCTTTCCCCCTCCCTGCTTTCCGGCAGTATCACCGAACTTAGCAGTGAGCCTCTGTCCATTTCCTGTGATATCAATGGGGAAACCGGCTGTTCCGGCGCTCCCCTGCTAGACGAAAACGGCTATGTGCTTGGTATGTTTTATTCTGACAGCGATGTTTTGGCAGTTCTTCCGGCAGACAACATTTTAGAGCTGCTCACTGCCTTAAATATCAGCCATGAAACCAACTCCCTGAATGCAGATTACAACGTTGCAGACGATGCCCTCAAAGAAGAGCTACAGGCTCTGGTATCTGACTGCAAGCAAAAGGTCACCGAAAAAGGCAGCTCCTATTCCGGGAAAACCCTTTCCTCCTACATGGCGGCAATCGACACAGCCACAGGCGTCTTAGAAAACGAAAAATCCACCAAAGCAGACTACGAAAGCGCCCTCAAAGCCCTGCAAACTGCCGAAAAAAAATTGAAACCCGCGAACTTCACCCTCCGCATCGTTCAGGGCATTTTACTTGGCGTCTTGCTGCTCCTTGCTTTCCTCAACATCAAACAATACTTAAAATCCAGAAAATATTACCGCACCCTGCACCCCGCCGAAGCTCCTACGGGAAAAGCAATGCCGACCTCCCCGTCCGGCGCCCTCATCCGCCGTAGCACCGGGGAAGTCATCCGTCTGGAAAAGAAAGAATACCGCATAGGCACCGATAAAGACAAGGTCGATTATGCCATCTCCGATAACCCTGCCATCAGCCGCTACCACGCTGCCATTATCCAAAAAGACAACAGCTACTACCTTATGGATAACCACTCCACCAACCACACCAGCGTCAACCACACCCTCCTTGCGCCCCAAAGCCCCTGCCGCCTCACCGACAACGATTTCATCCTCCTTGCCAACGAGCCCTTTACCTTCCGTCTGCTGTAAAAAAACGTGCCGGAAAAGAACTCTCTGTTCCTTTCCGGCACGTCCCACTCTACTGCACTTTTTCAAAAAAACCTTTCACCATCTCAAAATTCAGTCCCGCATCCCCCATGGTCTCCGCCTGAACCTCGATATAGCCGCCCTCCGGCAGTTCCCCCACCGCCGCTAATACCAGATTGGTGATATTTTTCCCGGAATAGCTGCTGACTCTCTCATAGCTGCTTATCTGGTAGGATACCGTTATCTCCCCCACCTGTTCCTGCTGCACTCCGGATTTTGTGATATTCTCACCGTCCTCCGGAACGGAACTGTCATTTTTCACCCATTCCTCCACGGTAGAGCCGCAGCATTCCTCTGTGGAGACAAGAAACACCTCCACTTCCCCATCCGTAGAGACAAAGGATTTTCCATAGGCGCTGTCCTCGTCCTCTTTCGAAAAATCCATAAGATAAAAATCCCCCGGCACGGCTATGGTTACGGTGTGCTCTCCTGTCTTCATGGAAACATTCTCCACCGGAGACGCATACTCCGCCACCTCCGCCGGGATTTCTCCGGTATCAGTCCCCGCAATATCCGCCAAGGTAGTATCCGGCAAGTCCGTCGGTTCCGCCGTTGCCAGAAGTTCCGACACCTCCGTTAAAATTTCCTCCTCGCTTAAATCTCCGTAGCGGAGCACCAGATTTGCAAAGGTATGTTCCTCATCCGCATGAGAATAGGCTAAGAGCATATGGGAGCTGTCCTCGTCAATGTAAGTAAAATAAGCGTATTCCCGTCCTCCGGCGGAAGTAAGTTCCACATCTCTTGTGATATCATAGCCTGCCGCCCTGACATTTTCCGCTAAGGATTCCTTATCGGCTTTCCGCTCCTCAAAATTGTAATCTCGCACGGTCACAAGCATCTGGTAATTCATATCCTCGTCCGTCAAAATCAGCCCCT
>JAGAIK010000050.1 GCA_017626625.1 Roseburia sp. | reverse complement strand
GGAGGCTTTAGACTATCTGATAAAACCTGTAAAATACACAGAATTGCGCCATACCCTGAATCGATGTGCGATTCAGATACAGTACTGCAGGGATGCGGATGCCGCAAGGAAACGGTACCTGGAGGTAAAAACAAACCGGGGAAGTACACTGGTGGATATGAAAGATATTCTTTATATTGAAAAGCGCCGGAATCAGTGTGTGTTTCATTTAGATGACGGAGAGCTGCTCAGTTACATGACGTTGTCGGAAGTTTATGACCTGTTGGATAAGGATTCCTTTTTCTATGTTCATCAGGGGTATATTGTAAATTTTGCACAGATTCGGGAAGTGAAGATGAAGGTGGTATGTCTGGGGAAAAACAGAGAGATACCAATCAGTCGGAAGTATCAGCCCAAAATGAGGCAGATGCACCTGGATAAGATTATGAGACTTCGGGCAGAGAAGTATCAGACATAAGGGGAAAGAAAAATAAAAACAGGAGAAAAGAGGTTTGGAAATGCAAAAAACAGTTAAAAAAGTAATAATCGGAATTATAGTAGTTGGAATATTATGCTTTTCTGATGTTGCAGGAATTGCTATTTATGCTTTTCATTTACAGTACAATACATCAGGTGTAAGCCGTATGATAAATATTTCAGTCGATGAAAGTGAAATGGCGAAGATTGGGGAACTGGATGGATATGATATATATACCCAAAACCTGTCAGACCCATATGTAATTGATTTTTGGGCAAATCAAATATCATTAGAAAAAGCGTTGGAAGAAGGAAAAATTAAGCTGGAGGATTTGTACAAGCCGGCATATTCCAGTGAAGAAGTGACGGTGGATGATGTGACAGGGACGGTATACTATTTTGAAAATTATCAGGTTGTTTTTTTAGATAAAAAATGTATTATTTCACCGATAGGAAGCGTCTGAGAAACGGATATGCTAATCCGTTATGTATAATTGGGCACTGTAATCGAAACTGAAAATTGGGCATTGTCGTATTGAATATCCAAAGTACCGTTAAGCATATTGACGGAATTTTGGATATTTTTGATTCCCAGACCGTGGAATATGCCAGGGTTTTCCTTGGTGCTTTGGAAAGAACCGTTTTTTTCTATAATCTGTTCTTTGTGATTATTCTGGCAGGTAATATTGAGGTATGTACTGGTTTGTTCCATAGAAAAGGAAATGAAACCGTTGTCTAATTTCCCGGCAGCGGTAATAGCATTATCTAACAGGTTTCCTAAAATAGTAATCAGATGGAAATCGGAAATACAGATAGTTCCGAAACAACATTTATGATGAAAGGAAATATTTTTCTGACGGCATAGTATAGCTTTAGCGTTTAAAATAGCGGAAGTCAGGTCGTGAGATGTCTGGATAATTTGCACGTCTGTCATGTTGTCATTGATTTTTTTCAAATATTCCTGCAATTTTTCAAGGTTATTTTGCTCAGCATAGCCGTTTAAGATAATTAAGTGATTTTTGAAATCGTGGCGGAGAGAACGGAAAGCATCCATGGAATCTTTCATGTTTTCATAATAGTTATTTTCCAATTCATATTTGGAAATCAATACCTGCTGTCTGGCATTTTCTTCAAGTGAGAGCAAAATATGATTGTATCCGCTCAGACAGATAGCGATGATGATAAAGATAAGAGAAAATATTACAGGCAGAATCCAGGTATCATTGAAACGATTTGAAAGTAAAGTAAGGCTTAAATAACTTAATACAAAAACAGAGAGCGTAATTGAGATACAGAAACTGATGGCGTAGCGTTTTTTGTTGGGCAGGGCAATAAGTCTTTTCGTATAGACGAAAAGACATGGTAAGACGTAAGCGATTACAGAGCAGATTAAATTTTTATAACTGACATAAAGTTCATTATTAAGAAGAAAAAAGTCGTTTGTTAATACACAATGAAAAGGATATACTATGGAAGCGGATGTAGTAACATAAAACTGATATGTAATAAATTTTTTGATACTGGTTTTGAAATGAAAACTGCTTATAAGGTATATATATAAGAAAGTCATGCAATCGTCTAAAATAAGACCAAAGGGAATATCATTAGGTATAGCATATATAAGGGTATAAATTAAATAAAAAAGACGAAGAGTATGCTTTTTAGTAACAGAATAATGTTTATTTTTTATAGGAACTAAGAACTCTAATGTGAAAAAATAAAATAATCCGTTTATAAAATCAAAATAAATTCTTAACCAGTCCATAACTTTTCTCCTCACTTGAATTACCAATATAGTAATAATTATAATCTATTTTTTTCAAAAAAGATACCCTTGAATTTTACCAAATAGCACCGAAAACCTACCAAATGCCACATGTCTATTGAAAAAATTAAAAAAAATGGTAAGGTATGACTAGCAAAAGAAAAGGAGGCATATGTAAAATGCAAAAAAAAGATAAGTTAGAAATACCGTTAAAGTGCAAAAAAATAAACGAAGGCGAGATGAGAAAAATTGTTGGGGGAAGTAAGAAAAAAGGAAATGTCATAAATGATTTTTGGAATAAGATATTAAAACCATAAGAATCACATACATTCACCAACATGTGCAGCAGACTATGTATTCTGGTCATAGTCTGTCTGTAGTATTACAAAAAACAAAAGATGTTAATAAACACATGAAAATAATAAGAGGTACATCATGAGATATACATTTGTACAGCAACATGATGCAACAGACTGTGCAGCGGCATGTCTTGCTATGGTTTGTCTGCATTACAAAAAAGAAACAACAATTACAAGACTGCGTGACATGATGGGGACAGACCTGAAAGGAACGAATCTGCTTGGATTAAGCAAGTGTGCAGAGAGTTTAGGGTTTACTTCACAGGCAGTCCGGGTGGATAAAGAAGGTTTTTTGAGTAAGTTCACCCTGCCCGCCATTGCAAATGTGATTACGAAAGAGGGGCTTGCTCATTTTGTAGTCGTATTCAAAATTACGAAGAAATATGTTGTCATCGGCGACCCGGCAAAAGATTTGATGCGGATGAAAACCGATGAATTTTATAAAGGCTTTACCGGAGCAATGCTGGTTTTAATGCCCAATGAGAAATTCGTTACAGGTCATGTCAAGGGCGTGAAAATGTTTGAACGGTATATAAAGCTGCTGCTTCCGCAAAAGAAATTATTCTTATATGGAATACTGGCATCTTTTCTCATGACACTTCTTGGTATCCTGTCATCCGTTTTTAATAACGTGATTTATGATGAAATATTGCCATATAAGCAGGAAAATGTACTGAAAATGATGATAGTGGTGTTTGTCGGAATATCTTTAACCCAGGCAGCAGTCGGTTTTATCCGTGAATGGATGATGCTGCATCTGTCATTAAAAATAGACATACCGTTGATGTTGGGATATTTTGAACATATTTATAAGCTGCCGATGAAATTTTTTTCTACAAGAAAGACAGGAGATATTACCACACGTTTCTCAGATGCCTTTACAATTAAAGATATTTTCACAAATATAGCACTTACATTGATTATGGACGTAGGGATGGCATTGGTAACCGGTATTATTTTATTTCAGATGAATGCTGGACTTTTTATGATTATCCTGTTTATGACGTTGGTGAGCATTCTTTTGGTTTTTATTTTCAAGGAACCATACAAAAAAATTAATGAAGAGCAGATGCAGCAGGCATCCGTTTTAAATTCCCAGATTATAGAAGGGCTTCGGGCAGTGGAAACCATCAAAGGTAATGCCAATGAAGATATGGAGTTAGAGCACATTGAGCGGGAATATATCAAATCCTTACGTATTGGTTATAAGGAAAGTATGCTTTCAAATGTACAGGGGACGATTTCTAGTGTGATTTCCGGTGTGGGAAATCTGGTGCTGACTTATTGCGGAATTATGCAGGTCATACAGGGAGATATTACCCTTGGAAGTATGATGGCATTTACCGCTTTAGCAGGATATTTTACGGAGCCGGTCAGTAACCTTGTAGGGCTGCAGCTTTCCATTCAGGAGGCGAATATATCCATGAAGCGTCTTTCTGAAATTCTGGACTATGAAAGAGAACAGTCTGAAGAGAAGAAGGAAGTTTATCAGGAAGTAGAACGTATCGAAGGGGATATTGTCTTTAAAAATGTGACTTTTCGTTATGGAAATCGTAAACCGGCATTAAAGAATATCAGTTTCACAATTCCGCAGGGAAAGAAGGTTGCGCTGGTGGGAGAGAGCGGCAGCGGAAAATCCACGATAGCAAAACTGTTGTTAAAATATTATGAGCCCGAAGAAGGAGAGATTACCATTGATGGTGTGGACATACAGGAGATGGAGAATGAATCTTTACGAAGATGTATTTCCTATGTGCCGCAGAATATAGAACTGTTTTCTAAGAGTATTTATGATAATATCCGTGTCAGTCGTATGAATGCTACGATAGAGGAAGTAAAAGAGGCGGCGAAGGCGGCAGATGCGCATGAGTTTATTAAGCGGCTTCCCATGCAGTACTATACTTATCTGGAAGAAGCAGGAAATGGCTTAAGCGGCGGGGAAAAACAGAGAATAGCATTGGCACGGGCTTTTTTGAAGAAAAATGAATTTTATATTATGGATGAGAGTACCAGTAATCTGGATTTTGCCACGGAAAATATTATTTTTGATATGATTTATCATAAGTTTTGCAAAAAATCGATGCTGATTATTGCCCATAGGCTTGCAACAGTGAAAAACTGCGATACCATTATTGTTTTGCAACATGGCGAGATTGTGGAGCAGGGCAGCCATGAGGAGCTGATGGAAAGGCAGGGAAAATATTATGAATTGTGGGAAATGCAGCAGGGCAACTTCAGGGTAAAAGAAGAGGAATGCGTGTCGAAAATCGAGGAAAAAGAAGAACCGGAAGATTTAGATGGCGTGATGAGTTATACGTAGATTGATACCGTGATGTAAAGTGTACATTTACATAAATCTTAAACTGGTTGCAAACAGGGAAAGAAAAAATAAAAAACAAAGGGAGGTAACACAAGATGGAAATGTGTTATGATGGGACATTAGTAATGCCAAGCAGCTATGCAGTAATGGACGAAGAAGAGATGACGTATATTGATGGAGGTGGAACTCTTAAGGTGAAAGCTTCTAAAGCTACAGTAAGAACGATTTGCAGAAGTGGAGTGGCAATCATAGGAGCAGCCATAGGACAAGCTTTTGGAGGTCCTATACTGGCACAAATAATATCGGGTGGCTTGGCAACATTAATTTATGATTATATTATAGATGTCTGT
>JAGAIK010000546.1 GCA_017626625.1 Roseburia sp. | reverse complement strand
GCATCCTGTTTTCCGATTCCAAAACCGCAATCGCAAAATCACAGAACGGGCAGCCAGCCGTCGGAGCCGCAAAGTACCTTTTCCCTTGAAAAATGCTCCGCCTGCAAAGCGTCTAAGCTGCAGCAGAAGGAGGCGCGGGAGTGAAAGGGGGGAAGTCCCGCCTCACAGGACGGACAATCGGCGTTATCCAACGGAAGGCTGTTGTATTCGGCATAAAAGACCGTGTCCCTTGCCTGCTCCTTGTTCCAGTCATGGAAGCCTGCCGGGTGGATATGGCTGCCGAGCTCACAGTTTAAGAGGACGGTTCTGGCATAATCCCTCCAGGGGCGTCCAAGGTAAACGGATTCATCGGGGCAGCAGTCGGTGGTGAAACGGCAGTGGGAGAAAACGTAGCCGTATTCCTGTCCCTCCGGTGTGGAGGCGGCGGTGACGTAGCCCTGTATGTTTTCCGGGGAAAAACCCTCTAAGGTGCGGCAGAGGGATTCGATGGTGCAGTTTTCAAAATAGGCGGTGGCGCTGCCGAAAATAAAATCAATGTCGCCGCAGATATAGCAGTCCTTATAATAATGCCTGCCGTTGATGCGGGGGGCAAACTGTTTGGGTCCCACAAAGCCGCCGGGTTTGATTTCTGCGGGGGGCAGGGGACCGGTAAAAAGGGTGTCCTGATGCCCTAACAGGCGGCAGTTCGAGAATATAAGCCGGTCGCCGTCGGCATAGAGGGCAATCGCCTGTCCGTGAGTTTTAGAGTCCCCGGAAGCGTTTTCGACGGTAAGATTTTTTAAAGTGACATCATGCGTGTCGATGAAAACGCTGTAGGAACGGAACGTGCCGTATTTTTCGCCGTTTTCCATCCGGGCGTTGGCATAGTCATCGTAGGTGAGAACGGTGTCGCCGCTGCTGTTGCCAAGTCCGTTCAGGGTGACATAGGGTTTGTTGATGGTGAGCTTTTCGCGGTAAATGCCGGGGGCTATCTCGATGGTAACGGGCACGGCGTTATCTGCGGGAATGCTGTCTAAAGCGGCGCCTACTGTGGAAAAATCGCCGGAGACAGCGGATACGTGAATGGTCTGTGTCATGGAAAGCGCTCCTTTTTCTGTTATTCTGGCAGCCGCCCCATGGAAAACCGGTAAAACTTCCGGCAGGACTTTCCATGAGACGTGCACTTAGTATTATCTTAGCACCTTTCCGGCAAAATATCAGCAGAAATTACAGTCTCAAACAGGGACTTTTTACTGACATTTTGCGGATTTTCGTTTCATTGTTGAAATTCTGCCGGATAGGTCTTATAATTGAGGTATATACTCATTTTTAAAAAGAAAACCGAAAAAGGGGATATGATGGAACTAAGTTATATGGATGTAAGGGAACAGATTTGTGATGTCTGCCGGCGTATGTGGCAGTTAGGCTGGGTGGCGGCAAATGACGGAAATGTATCTGTAAAATTAGAGGACGGAACCTATTTGACCACACCTACCGGGATTTCTAAGAGTTTCGTGACACCGGAAAAGTTAGTAAGAATAGACGCCGAGGGAAAACTGCTGGAAGCCGGGGAGGGATACCGCCCTTCTTCGGAGATAAAAATGCACCTCCGCTGCTATGAGGAGAGAGAGGATATAGGCGCTGTAGTACATGCCCATCCGCCAATCGCTACGGGATTTGCGGTGGCGAATCAGGCATTGGATGAACATTCCATGATTGAGACGGTGCTCTCTTTAGGCTCTGTGCCGATCGTTCCCTATGCAACGCCTTCCACGCCGGAGGTGTCCGAGGCGATTACTCCGTATCTTGGGGAACATGATGCGCTTTTATTGAAAAATCACGGCGCCGTGACCATGGGAGCGGATTTGTATACGGCGTATTACCATATGGAGACATTAGAGCAGTCTGCAAAGGTTACTCTGATTGCCCGTCTGTTAGGCGGACCAGAGGAGATTGACAGAGAAAACATTGACAAACTGGTAAATCTGCGCAGAAATTATTATAAAATCAGCGTAGGAAAACCGGAGTTACAGAACAGTCAGGACGGAGAGGAAGAAGATATGGGATTATGGCGGCGCAGGGTAAAACCGCAGAAGGTGCAGCAGGAAGGAAAAACACAGGCAGAACAGCAGGAAATAAAAACGCAGGAAACGCAGAAAACAGGGCTTCAGCCTTTGGATGAAATTTGCGGCTACCAGGTTCGACCGGGCTTTTACAACCGTGACGGAGCAACTCCGTCAGCCAGGGGTGTCAGCTTTACGATACATTCCTTTGGGGCAACAAGCTGTAGCCTGGCGTTATTCCGACCCCAGGAGAAGGAGCCCTTTGTTGTACTGAAATATCCTGAGGCTTACCATGTGGGAAATACGTATTCCATGTTCGTATTCGGACTGAATATTGAAGAGTTTGAATATGCGTTTCAGCTAGATGGTCCCTATGAGCCGGAAAAAGGGCTGCTTTTTGACAAAAATAATATTTTATTAGACCCGTATGCCAGAGCAGTAACAGGGCAGCGGCAGTGGGGAGAACGCCCGGAGGGCGGGGCTGATTTTAACTATCATGCCAGAGTGGTGGAAAATACCTTCGACTGGGGTGATATTAAGCAGTTAGAACATGACGCAGAGGATTTGGTGATTTATGAGATGCACGTCAGGGGATTTACCAAGGATAAATCCTCAGGAGTAGCTCCCGGCACGGAGGGAACCTACGAGGGACTGCGTCAGAAAATTCCTTATTTAAAG
>JAGAIK010000545.1 GCA_017626625.1 Roseburia sp. | reverse complement strand
GCAGAATGACAATCTGGAAATGACCGATGATGAATACGAAGCGGATGTGATTATTATCAACACCTGCTGTTTCATCAATGACGCAAAGGAAGAGAGCATTAACACCATTTTAGAGATGGCGGAGCACAAAAAGGACGCCAAATTAAAGGCTCTGATTGTGACCGGCTGCCTCGCCCAGCGTTATCAGGAGGAAATCCGCAAGGAAATCCCGGAGGTGGACGCCATTTTAGGCACCAATTCTTATGAGGATATTGTCAATGCGGTACACAATGCCTTAGAGGGAAAGCATTACGAAAATTTTAAAACCTTAGAAGGACTGCCTGACATTCACACCAAACGGAGTGTCACTACAGGCGGTCATTTTGCGCATCTTAAAATTGCGGAGGGCTGCAATAAGCGCTGTACCTACTGTATCATTCCCTATATCCGCGGAAATTACCGCAGCGTGCCCATGGAAGACTTAATTGAGCAGGCAAAGGAATTGGTGGCGGGCGGAGTAAAGGAATTAATTTTAGTGGCGCAGGAAACCACTCTTTACGGCGTGGATTTGTATGGGGAGAAATCCCTGCACCGCCTGTTAGACGAATTGAACAAAATCAACGGTCTGTTCTGGATTCGGATTATGTACTGCTATCCGGAGGAGATTTATGGGGAACTGATTGATTCCATGCTCCGCAATGAAAAGGTGTGTCATTATCTGGATATTCCGATACAGCATTCCAACGATACGATTTTAAAACGGATGGGAAGAAGAACCAGCCATGACGATTTGGTTCGTATTATCACCCATCTGAGGGAACGGATTCCTGATATCACGCTGCGCACCACCTTAATCTGCGGTTTCCCCGGCGAGACGGAGGAAATGCACGAAGAGCTGATGCAGTTTGTCAACGATATGGAGTTTGACCGTCTGGGGGCGTTTACCTATTCCCCGGAGGAAGGAACTCCCGCCGCAGAATTTCCTGACCAGGTGGAAGAGGAACAGAAAGCGGAGTGGCAGGCAGACGTGATGGAGCTGCAGGAGGAAATCATTTTCGATAAAAACGTGACCATGAAAGACCGGGAGCTTTTTGTTTTTATTGAAGGAAAAGTCAGTGATGAAAACGCCTATGTTGGCAGAACCTACCGGGACGCACCGGATGTGGACGGTTATATTTTTATCAATACGGAAGAAGAATTGATGACCGGGGATATCGTAAAAGTCCGGGTAACCGGAGCCTACGAGTATGATTTGATAGGAGAGATTAAACAATGAATTTACCAAATAAACTAACGGTAATGCGTGTAATTTTAATTCCATTTTTTGTATTTTTTATGCTGGCGCCTTATTTTGAGGGCTACGGCAATTATATCGCAGTTGCTATTTTTATCGTGGCGAGCCTGACGGATATGTTAGACGGGAAAATTGCCAGAAAATACAATCTTGTGACCAACTTCGGAAAATTTATGGACCCGCTGGCAGATAAGCTTTTAGTCTGCTCCGCCATGATTTGTCTCATTGAGACAGGACAGTTGGCAGCATGGATTGTCATTGTAATCATTGCCAGGGAATTTATCATCAGCGGTTTCCGTCTGGTGGCATCCGACAACGGCGTTGTCATTGCGGCAAGCTACTGGGGCAAGTTTAAAACTACATTCCAGATGTTAATGGTAATCGTGCTGATTTTAGATATTCCGCATCCGTTTTTCCAGATTTTAGGAGTTATTCTTACTTATGTTGCCTTAATACTTACGATTGTTTCTCTGATTGATTATATTGTGAAAAATAAAGACGTATTAAAAGAGCAGAAATAGTGTAGTGACACATTCACTTTCAGTTAGTGAAGTAGAAGGTGTCGCCATCAGGTCTGTCCACCGGAAAAACTGCGGGCAGGCAGGAGGCTGTGGTGTGCCGTATGGTATGGCGGACTACAGACGGAGAAAGGAATAGATGTGACAGAAAAAGAAATTCATTCCAGCGCAGCAGAAATGTCAGAAACAGAGTTTCCGGCAGCGCTGGAAGTTTCCGTTTTTAGTTTGTTAAAAAAATATCAGATTACGCTGACAACTGCAGAATCCGCCACTGGGGGAATGATTGCGTCTACCCTCATTAATGTGCCGGGGATTTCGGAGTTTTTCACGGAAGGGTATGTTACTTACTCTAATGATGCGAAGGTGAAGATGATAGGGGTAAGGCGTGAAATTATTGATACCTATGGGGTTGTCAGCAGCGAGACTGCTGCCGATATGGCGGAGGCTGCGGCGAGGACTGCAGGGACTGTGGCGGCGCTTTCCGTTACCGGGGTGGCTGGTCCTGACGGGGGCACGAAGGAGTGTCCGGTGGGGCTGGTGTATCTTGGGTGTTATCTCAAGGGAGAGACGGTGACGGAGCGGCATATGTTTGCGGGAGACCGTATGCAGGTGAGGAAGGCGGCTTGCAGGAGGGCGTTGGAGCTTCTGGTGGAGTGTATTCAGAAGGGATATGCGGGGTAATGCTTTGGGGGATGGCAGGTTTTGAGTGTGGTTTTTTTGGAGAGATGGGGACGGGGCTGGGGAGTAGGTTGTGTCGGGGGCTTGGACAAAAGGCAGTCTGTTTTGTTCCGATGTCCAGAGATAAGAGGTTCTAAGAAATCTGTGCCGGGGTTGTGGAAACAGGACGTAACCGGTACAAAGTCGCAGCGGAATTTTAATTCCGTTTTCCCTGGCTCCATTGTACCTCACCCAGACATCCGTGTCTGGGTGTTACTGGGTATCGAACAGATTTCTAAGAACCTGAAAAATTGGGATTTAAGAGGTGCATTATGGAGATTGAATATAAAAATACTAAAACATTTACAGAAAAAGAACTGCAAAGATTGTTCCTGTCTGTAAAATGGGAATCAGGAAATTATCCAGATAAACTTGTTCGGGCAATGCAAAACTCCACTTATGTAATTTCTGCATGGGATGGCAATAAACTGATTGGACTTATACGGGCACTTGGCGATGGGGAAACAGTCGCATTTTTACATTATTTCTTGGTAGATCCCGCATATCAAGGTCAACATATTGGCGATGAATTGATGAAAAGAATCTTGAAACACTTTGAAACTCTTCTTTATGTCAAAATTATGCCCTCTGACCCTAAAACGATTACTTTTTATGAGCGATATGGTTTTCGGCAATATGATAATTACTCGGCAATGGTTCTGAAACATTTTTTTAACTAAGCAACTTCCAGTTTATCGGACTAATTCAAAACAGGGCGGTGGGGCAGGATTGAAAAATTTCTGTTCTCCGTTTTCGTCGAGAAAATATGCTATATTTGTAATCGACAAATCGGAATTGAGGTGATAAATAATGAAGAAAAAATACTGTATTATTTTACAAATATTGCTTTTGCTCTGGTTCTCACTTGATATGACAGGTGTTTATTTTAGTAATGCATATTTGGTCGCACGCTCATATAAAGATGACGGAATATTTTTTCTTATTTATTTGGCAGCTATGATATTATTCATATTTAAGGAAAAAATCGGAAAATGGGCTGTTGTGGTATGGACATCATTATGGTTTATAATTCAATTTTTGTGTCATGAGTGGTACACTATTTTTGGCAAAGGTATAATGGGTTCACTTGAAGGCAAGATAAGTTTTTTTTCAGGAGCTATAAAGTGGCTTGAAATTGATGGCAGATATATACCCGATGTTTATCATACCAT
>JAGAIK010000544.1 GCA_017626625.1 Roseburia sp. | reverse complement strand
GTATTTTTGATTCCCGTCGCTTTTAAGCACAATGTCCTCTTTTGCAGTCGCCTTTTTTATAAACTGGGAAATGGCTTTGGTATCTGATGGCAGCATGGTCGGGCCATAGATTCGGCTAAGCCTCGGTATCACAAAATCCAGTCCATAGGTCTGTCTGTAGGCATTACAAAGCGTCTCCCCCAGCCGTTTGCTTTCGGGATATCCGGCTCTCAGCGTATTGCAATCCAGATAACCCAGATAAGCCTCATCAAATTTTTCCACGTCTCTCCTGTTCTCACCATAGATTTCCACCGATGATAAAAAACAAAATCTCTTTATGCCATGGGAAACAGCATAATCCAACAGATTTTTTGTGCCAATCACATTCGACAAAATCGTTCCGATGGAATCCGTGGCATACTGCACCGGATGTGTATTGCTCGCCGCATGAATCACGTAGTCCACATTTCCGCATTCCGGGATTTTTTCATTTACATCACAGGAAATATAGGTAAACAAAGGATTTTCCCAATATGTGCTTAACCGTTTCTTCGCCCTCTCCCGGCTGCGGCTTAAGGCAATGACATGTATTTGTTCCTGATAATTTTCATTTCTAAGCATTATCACATCAATCAGGCATTTCCCTACCATTCCCGTGGCTCCCGAAATCATGATTGTCCTAAAAGCAAGCTGCTCCCACGGAAGCGCCTGCTCTATCATCTGTTCTAGCTGCTGCTCATAAAATGACATCCGGTTCTCCTTTTCCTGCCGCTTTACCGCTGCATGTCTCTCCATTTTTTTCCGTCATACTCATTCCATATCACAAGTTTCTCTTTAGGAACATACTCACTTAAACTCTGATATATCTCCTCCGCATATAGATTAGAGATAATAAAAATTTTATCATAAGCATTCTGTTTCCCCAAAATTTCATCTGGACGGAACACCTTCATTCCAAAAATATCAGTATCCTGCAAATCCGGATTATTATCCACCCAGCCCACCAATTCAATCTCCTTTGCCACCGGGCGGTACCGCTTTACCCATTTTCGTGCAATAAAGCCTGCCGGAAATATCAATACCCTTCCCACGGTTTTCTCCCGGTTCCAAATCACCGTTTCATCTTCCTCTATCCATACCGTTGCAATACATACCGGGCAGTTTCCTGTCTGCACCTCGACCTTTTGCAGAGGCTCATTTTTTCGCCATATCACGATAGGCTTAATCTCCCGGTTAAATTTCTGTCGAAGCAAAGTATTGCAGTTTTCGATGATTACATCGCCGGAACGATTTCCACGCCAATATACCGGCACCTGCTGCTTCACCAAATTGCGCATTTCCATAATCCAGACTGCCGCCTCTGCAAACACCACGCTGACCTCTGTCTGATATGGAATTTCTATCACATAATCAAAATCTTCCGCTTCCTCTGTACCTTCCTGCCAGACGGTTACATCCAGCCGACTGTTTTGCAGCCGTTTTCTGTTTTCCTCATCTAATTTTTCTCCCCGGACAAGTATGCGCTTTACCTTTAACTCTTCCGGTACAAAACATATCTGCCCCTCCGGCGATGAAATGATAGAAAAAAATCTGTCTTTTAAATATTCTACTGCATCCTCCCTCTTGATTTCAGGGAAATGCTTCTCACATATCTCATAAGAAATGCCCTCTGTCAGGCTGTCATCCCAACGGGTTGCATGTGTCACATGGAAGGTAATGGGATTGACCATCTCCCGAAGCTTAATTCCTTTTTCCTCCAGAACAATAGGAAACCAGTAATCCCACATTGCCTGTCCGAGAATAAGACCATCGTCCTCTATCAGGTCAATCATTTTTTTATGAAAGAAAAAGGTATCTATTCCTCCAAAAAACGTGACGCCATTTATCTCGTCTTTTTTATCCAGCCCCAAAACCTCCTGCCGTCTCAGAAAGACCAGATTCTCCTGTGCCTGCTCATGCAGGTACTCATACATCTCCTGGGAAAAATATTTTAAATGAATATCCGAATTTACGATTCCGCAAATCTCTGTCCCTCTCTCCCGCAATACCTGCAGCATATCGTAAATATAAGGACAGGGCTTTCCGTTTATTTCTCGGGAATCCCTTTTTACCTCAACAAATTCCACCTCCGGGAAGCTCCCTGCAATCATTTCTATCTCTTCCCTCACGTTGCAGGAAATCACCCGAAATCCATTCTTTATCCAGGACGCAACGGCACGCTGTTGGTTCTCAATTCCCTTCGGTGCAATCGACGTTGCAAGAACAATGCTGCTGCTCATGAATCTATCTCCGTTTCTCTATATAATAACCAGCCGCTCTTTTGGTACAAGCTGTGACAATTCTTCATATATCTCATCAATATATAAATTGCTGATAATCAAAACCGTATCGTAATCATCCCGCTGTTTAAATACCCTGGGACTGTATATCGGTGTCCCTAAATACTGTGTTCCCTGCAGATTTTCGTCCCGGTCAACCATTCCAAGCGGACGCAATCCGTGATACAGTAATCCGTCCAGCATGGCCTTTCCGGCTCTTCCCGCCGAATAGATATAAAATCTTCCTAAATGCTCCGATAGCTCCGTCCGCATAAAGTCTACATACCCCATGACTTCCCCTGCCTTAGGCACATTAGCAGCAACAGCGCCTCTTTTGCTTACCAGAATTTCATTCTGCCAGTACTCATTTCTATGGGCAACACAGACACGGTAAAACTTACCTTCCTTATAATAGCCAATTCCCAGTGGAAAACGAACTGCCTCCGTTTCATGGCGCTGCATTTCTATGGCTGCCATCTCGTTTAAGTCTTCTTCCACATAGATTTGGGACTGGTTATCCCAAACACACTCCTCCCCTTCTGTATGCCGGAGCAAAATCCGGTTGTCCATATCCTGTAATGCAAGATTGGTTTTGTAATAATACTCTTCGCCCCGGTTATCCTGGTGCACAGAACTTCCCATGGCATTGCTCTCAGAAGCCTTCCAACGCTGTTTATGCCGTACATGAAAGGCAAGTGCATTTTTTACTTCTACTATGTTCAAGTCATGTTTCAACGCTGTATATACCATCCAATGGTCCCACTCCGGTCTCCCCAGAGTAAATCCCTCATCTGCGGACAATGGAAGATGTTTCCGCTTCAGAAAAAATGCGTCTATGCCGGAAAAATAGTACTCCCCGTCCATATCCTCTATAGTGTCAATATCATAACGGTGCAGACAAACAAGTCTGGAGGGCACCTCTGCAAATAAATCTTCTATTTCCTGTGCACTTTCTATGTTTTTCAGGTAAATATCAGAATTAATAATTCCGCATATTTCCTCCTCATCCCAGCTATTCTCATGTAATATTTCCAACATATCACTGATATAAGGAACTGGCTTTCCATACTGCTCTAATCCGGTACGTTCCAGCTCCACAAACGCAATATCCGAAAAGGTATGCTCCAGCGAGGCGATTTCCTCTGCTGTATTTGTTGATATCACCCGAAACCCCAGAGAAAGCCATGAATTGACTGCATTTCTCTGGTTAATCAGGTCTGTCTCGTTTCCGTTGTTCATAATTGATGTTACTAACAGCAATGACCTGCCTCCTTCCGCAAATTCCAGTATTACTATATTTAACCATTGATAGAAAGCTATCCTAAGCAGAGTAGTTCCTCCGATTGATTTTCAATCATATCTTTAAATAATGAAAATATCTCCAAAAAAGTGCTTTAAATTTATTTGAAGTTATCGTATATAATATCCTCCAAAGATAAAATAGGGCAATGAAGCTTTGTGCTCAGCGTTTCTTCAATCTCATCAAAAAACGAAATTGCAGTTACTACAATCGCATCTACTTCTTCCAAATAATCATCTACAGAAACAATACTCACATCTGCCGAAATTTGATTTGAATTTTTATCTATAGCATATACT
>JAGAIK010000543.1 GCA_017626625.1 Roseburia sp. | reverse complement strand
GAGACGGTAATATTTGCGGTGCAGTAAACGGCAGGAGAACCGGTGCCCTTTGAGGTGTAGGAACCGCCGTTTACTGTCATGGTACCGCCGCCCCGGTCACTGCGGATAGCCGCAGAGGATTCGCCCTCGGTGGTGACGGTTAGATTATTTGCAATCAGCGTACCGCCGCCTGCAACGTGGATTCCGCCGGAGGTATCCTGTTTCGTGGAAATGGTGGCATCAGAAACCGTAATCACGCCGTCTCCGTAAGCAAAGAGCCCTGCGCCGCCTGCAGCGTCCGTTTCAAAAGTTCCCCCGTTTACCGTTACGTTTCCGTCCACTGCCAAAAGCCCTGCACCAATACCGTAAAAGCTGGAACTATCGCCTCCGGTACTGTCTGCTGAGGTGCGGCTTAAAGTGATATTTTCCAGGGTAATGTCAGCGCCGTTTTCCACCAGAATGGCATTTTCATCTGTCCCGGTGGAGGTAAAGGTTTCCCCGGAGATTTCCGTGTCCTCGGAATAGGTGGTGACGGAAGTATAAGATTCCGGGGCAGAAGCGGAGCCGCCCGGAGCGGCTCCCATCTGCATTCCGCCTTTGTTGTCAGAGATGGTAACAGACCGTGCGTTGCCGTCATCATCCGTCTCCACTGTCACCATGATTCCGGTGCTCAGAGCGGAAGAATCGGTCTCATTGCCTTCTGCGTCCAGAATAATGGTGCTGTCTGTCAGGGGAATGGTTTCGGTTGTCATGTTGCTAGTATCTATGCCGCCTTTGCCGGACGGAGCATTGCCGTCACCTTCGCTGGAAGTACCGTTTTCCCCAGAAAGTACACCGGTTTCTCCGTTATCGGGTGGTGTTGTAGCAGGCATTTCGGTTGAAGAAGCGGAGTTTTCATTCTCGGAAGGTGCGCCTTCATTTCCAGACGGAGGATTGCCGCCACCATCGCCGGGAGCGCCGCCCTCCTGGGGATTTTCCATGTGCTGCGGCATAACTGCGATGGTAAGGGTCGTGTCGGTGACTTCGGTAATCATACCGGTGCGTGTATTTTCAGCAGAAGCTTCTGTGCCTGTATCGTCAGATTTTGCAGCTTCTTCCGTGCTGCTTTCTAAGGTTGAGGCAACTTCCTCCTTTGCGGTATTGTTTGCTGTTGTTCCGCATCCGGAAAGGATAAGTGTTCCTGACAGTGCAATCGTTAATAATACTTTTTGATATTTCATATGTTTGTAACTCCTTTTTTCTTGATGGTTGTATTGTAAAGGGGCAATGTGACGGCTGTGTGATGTGGATAGGGAAAATATATGAAATTGAGCGGGAGAGAGTTCCCTCTGCCTGCCGTGCGACCTGTGCGGCATTTCTGCGGTATATTACTGTTGCACGCACCTACGCATTAAAAAAGCGGGAGTGCAAAGCCAATGTCATTTAGTTAGTCTCAATTTCGCCAAATTCAGGGGAATTTTTTCGGATTTTCCCCTGAAAACATTTCTTCCAATAATTTTTCCGTTTAGTTAAGCCCCGAAAAAAATTCCAAAACCCTAGCATTTATAAAGAATTTTCAATATAATAAGGATAGGCGGTGTGTTAAGTTTGCGTAGCATTCCGAGATAGCAGAGAGAATTGTATATTTAAGATTGGAGAGAGGATAGGAATGGCGCATTTAGGGCAAGCCTTTCCTATAATGATAAGGTCTATTGCCTTAATGTCATGCACATCGTCAATTACTGGAAAGAAATGAGGGATTGGTGATGTTAAATATTGAAGGATATTGCAAGATATACCGAGCCAGCCCGTTCAGGCAGACGTGATTCCCGGAATATTCGCGCCAAGTCGTTTGCCGGATTTATTTACAGGGTTTCCGCATAAAATTGCATTGGTTGAAGATTGGATATTATCATTTTTTATTGTATAGACTCTGGTGATTATGTTGTCAAAAAATGAATCACATGATATTATGGGATGTATAAATTGCATACTTTTTATGCAGTAAATCGGAAGTTAATGAGGTGTGCTATGACCAAGGGCGATATGTGGAATAAGTTCTTTTCCAAGGGAAAGCCATATAGAATCAACCTTTCGTAAATATTAAAATCAAAAACGAAAGGAAATGAATAAAATGGACTATGTAACATTGAACAATGGCATTAAAATGCCAATGGTAGGATTCGGAGTATTTGAAATTCCGAAAGAAGAAACGGCAAGATGTGTGTATGATGCACTGGAAGTAGGATATAGACTTATAGATACAGCACAGGCTTATTACAACGAAGAAGAAGTTGGTATAGGTATTCAGCAGGCAATGCGGGAGTTTGGCATTAAACGTGAGGATGTTTTCCTTACTACAAAGGTGTGGGTGACAGAATTTGGATATGAAAAAACCAGAGCGTCCGTTGAAGAATCATTGAAGAAGTTAAAGACTGACTATTTGGATTTAGTGTTGATTCATCAATGTTTATCTGATTATTATGGTGCGTATCATGCATTGGAAGATTTATATGAGGAAGGGAAAATTCGTGCAATCGGCATTTCTAATTTTTCGGCAGAACGTATGGCAGATATTGCCACTTTTAACCGTATTGTTCCGACCGTAAATCAGGTGGAAACGCATATGTTCTGGCAACAGTACTATTTGCATGAATGGATGGAAAAATATCATATTCAGCATGAGGCATGGGGACCATTGGCACAACACAGACTGAAAGAAATCATAGCGAATCCAATCGTGAAGGAGATTGCCGAAAATCATGGGAAAACACCTGCTCAAATTGCACTCCGGCAACAAGTGCAGAGAGGAATTGTTGTTATACCTAAGAGTACACATAAGGAAAGGATGAAGCAGAATCTGGATATTTTTGATTTTGAACTGACCGAAGATGAAATGACACGCCTAAAACTGTTGGACGAAAACAAGTCTATGTGGGCGGAATATGATGATCCAATGATTGTGCAATACGCAATGGCGGAAGAATAACTTTAAAAAATACAAAAAAGATAGTTGTTTTTTTGTGATGAACAACTATCTTTTTTTCTCTTTCATAACTAAATGACATTGAGTGCAAAGCCCCCGCTGTTTCTAACGTTCATAAATCGTATAATGATGTTTTTTCAAAAGTTCCACCGCAGCTCCCAATGCTTCTGCATCATACAGCTCTAACCGCAGGACGCCGTCTTCAAATTCACGGTTGTGGATAATGCCGATATTTTTAATGCTTAAATGATTGTTGGCGAGAAGCGTGGCAACCGTGGCAATGCCTCCGGCTTCATCTAATAAATCAAGGTAAAGCTCATAAACATTCTTAAGGACGCCTTTCTGGGTGATGGTAATGGAATCACGGTAGTCCTTCGCCGAAGTAAAGCTGTCAATCAACGCCTGTTCATCTTTATTCTCAATGTCTTTCCGGGTTTTTAACAGCATTTCAACATAAGCGTCTATCAGCTTTAAAATCTGTTCCCGGTTAGAAAGGCAGATATTTTCCCACATAACAGGGGAGGAAGAAGCGATTCTTGTAATATCCTTAAAGCCTCCCGCCGCAATGGTTTTCATGGTTTCCCCCGCATCGTCCGATTCTTTAATCAGATTGACCAGACTGTAGGCAATGATGTGGGGCAGATGGCTGATGGCGGCAGTGGCGTAGTCGTGCAGCTCATAGTCAAGCACTAAGGGAATGGCGTCTAAGGAAGTCACCAGGTCGGTAAAATCCGCTAAAGTTTTTGATGAAGTCTCTGCTGTAGGTGTAATAATATAGTAGGCATTTTCCAGAAGCGAATCCGAAGCGCTCGAAAGCCCGGTTTTTTCTGAGCCTGCCATGGGGTGGCCGCCGATAAAATTTTTCTCTAACCCCAGGGCGGTTACTTCTTTGTGAATTTCCGTTTTGACGCTGCCAACGTCTGTGATGATACAATCCGGTGAAATCACGTCCTTTAACTGCCTTAAATACTCAATATTTCTCTGAACGGGAGTGCATAAAAAGATATAATCGCAGTCCGCAAAATCCTCCATGCGACAGAAGGTCTGATTGGCAATCAGATGTTCTGCATAGGCTTCCTCTATGGTTTCTATATGTCCCGCTGTGGCAATGATAGTTAATGACGGGTGAAGTAAATGCAGTTTTTTTGCAATGGAACCTCCAATCAGGCCTAATCCGATAAAACCAATTTTGTTTAGTGACATGTGAAATATACCCCCAGATAAAAGTTTATGTAAAAGTCGGTATTGATTCGGGGGGCAAAAGGCGGGCTGGCTTTTTAGGGTGTAGAGGCAGCCGCTTTTGCCCCCCGAATCAATGGTTTGCTTTCGTATTTAAGATTATCATAGACATTTCACTAAGAAAAGTCAACACTTTAAAGCATAAAAGTGAAAATAGAACTCTAATCCGCTTTCGGTTAGGTTTCATGTAGTTTATGAGGCATAAAATATGTCCAGACTGTGAACTTTATGTAAAACTTTAATAAGAATGGTTATGAATTATTTAAAAAGCATACATAATATATAAACAAACATATGTTATTGTAAATATAGTTAGTAAAAATGAATAAATAAGTTGTAAAAAGCGTTCTGATTTAGTAAAATATAACCATACAGCAATGCAGCAATCCTATTGCAGCAATAATATTATTGCTCCAATAAATTATTGCAG
>JAGAIK010000542.1 GCA_017626625.1 Roseburia sp. | reverse complement strand
TTCCATCAGTTTGTGGCACAATCTGTTCAGATATGAAGATTCTGAATGGATATTCGTCAGCTATGAGTTTCTTCCATGCCTGTGTACCGTCAAAAGAGAACTGGTATTCATTTTTCATTAGTCTTTTTAGACCATTCATAGCGACATTGAGAATCCCCGGCAGTTCAGGCTTTAGTTTATCCATCAAGGACAAATCTTCTTCACTGCCTGTAATTTGATGCCTGAATGGGATTAGGAAGATTCTTCTTTGTGCCCCATAGGTGGAATCATTAGACGATATAGGCAGGAAGTTGGAGGATACCACGACTTTAGCGGTGGGCTTGAACTGGTATGTGCCCCCATATTTTATTTCGCCTGAAATCATGTCTCCACCGCTTAGTTTCTTGATTTCCGCTGTGATGAAATTGGAACTGTCCTTCCGGTTCATGTCCCCGATTAGCAGGACTTTTTTATGTTCCAGTGCCGACCTTGAGAACGGCTTCTCCAATTCGGAGAGGGTGAGTGTTATGAAATTGCCTTCCCCGACCAGTTCCTTGACAACATTGAGGAAAACGCTTTTTCCGTTTCTCCCTGTTCCATAGAGATAGAACACGGATTGAATCTTTGTCTGGTTTGTAAGGAGATAGCCAAGAAGTTCTTCCAACATCAGAATCAGGTTAGCGTCTCCTTCGCAGACAGTGTTTAAATACTGGTTGAATACAGGGCATTTAGCGTTTGCGTCATAGTCGTATTGCGTTTTGGACGTAAAGAAATATTTAGGAGAATATTTTCTCTGTTTTCCGGTGCGGAGATTGACAATGCAGTTGTTCAGCGCAAGCAGATTTTTGTATGCTTTTTCACTGTATTCCAAATCTGGAATACGGATATTTAACTGCTCCATTACATTTTTACCGACTCCGACTGTCCAGAGAGACAAATCTTCCTCCGATAGCAGATTGCTTGTAAGACGTTTTATTTCTTCACTGTCCTGGCTGTTCCAAAGACCTGTGGACGCATTATAGAGGTAGAGGGTTTTATGGAAACGGACGATGTTATTTATTGATAGGAAGTTTGCCGCAAGTTGAGGGACGTCGATACGACGCCCCCCATCTGGCAAGGTAACGACTGCCGGAGGCAGAAAAGCTTGACCTTGCATGATTGTTTACCTCCTATTGGATTTCCTGGGCTTTTCTTCTCTGCGAGGGATTGTTATTGAACCGCTTCTCCTTGAGGTTGGTCTGACAAAATCTTCAAAATCGTCTTCATCATCGTCGTCGTTTTCAGATTCTTCGAATTCTTCCTCGTCGTCATCTTCTTCAAGTTCTTCGGATTCTTCCTCGTCAGAATCATCCTCTTCCTCTTGGTCATCTACATCTACTTCATAGAAGTCAACGATATTGTGATAGATAACTCCATTCTTTTCATTATCCTTGATTACAATTCCGATGTATGAATTTAGAAACTCGGCTTCTAAAAACTCGGTATCCGTATCTACTTCGCCCTCATTTAAAATGCCAAGGGTTTCAAAGAACCGATAAACAATTTCATCATCATCGGAAGTATTTATCCACAACGTAGCATTGCGGTATTTCCGGTTGTTCTTAAAGGGCGTGAAGTCAAATGCACAGGCATTTTTTTGGGGATAGGGACGAATGCCGGTTATTTTAGAAATATAACTTCCATCTGATAATTCATCCTTTTTTTCAAATTTTATTTTCATTACCGTTTATCTCCTTTCCGGGTATTACCATTTTTATGCTCCTTTAGCTTTTGCGTTTTTTCTCATCTCCCTCCATTTTGGCGTGCTGACACGCAAAAAAGCCACAAAAAAATCAGCATCCAAACAAAATAGTCGTACCTATGTACGCTTAATGCTTGAAGCTGAAAATTTTTGTGGCCCTTGACGATGTGGAGAAACTTGCCCCACAAGCCCTTTTCAGTTCAAAAAATATGCAACTATCTTCCTGCGCTGTCACCTGCATTCTCCATGTGTTAATCCCTGTTGGGTACGCAATGGGAAGATAACTGTGCCAGGCATTTTCTCTTGCCTAAAATGAGTATAAGCTTTTTTGAAACATATGTCAAATACTTTTTGATGTGGGGTTTTTGAGTCTTTGAAGCAGTATTTCTTTAATTTTTATATAGTTTGCATAAGACTATGAAAATTTTCTAAATCAAACAAAAATTATGAAAAAAAGAAACTCGACAGGGCAAGCTTGCGAATTGTCTTTTTTTATTCCAAATGTTTCATTTCTTTTGTATATGGATAAAGTAAAATTAGATAAAAGCATTTGTTTGAAAATGCTTTTTGCTCGGCAATAAGTACAAAAATAATATGACATTTTTGTTGATTTTTCTGCATGAATGATGATAAAAAAGCACTTTCAGAACTGCCACACATCTGTCCTCGCTTCACCGCTCGGACAGACTTTTATATGTGGCAATTCCATCATAGAATATTCCTTACTTTCTCCCGTTTCCTTTACCATTCTTCACGGTTGCATAGGTGCAGACCGAAATTCCAACACCTACCGCAAACCACTGGACAAAAGAATCTGCCAGAAGAATTGTCGCCAATGTCCCAAACATTTTCATCCCCTCCCTTCTATGCTGAAATAAGGCTCTCTATGCCAACGCAAAGCACAAAACCTGTTGCCAGCCCTAAAAACAATGCTATTCCATTACTCATTTAGAATATCCTCCATTTCCTTTACATAGATTATTACAACTGCGTCATCGCTACTTCTAAGGTACATTTCCTCCTGCCATACTTCCTGTCCTGCCCCTTTGCAGATTTCCTCCGTGTATTCGCTGTTTTCTTCGGAGAGGGCATAGCAGTCTAATATTTGGCTTTTTATACACTCTGAATCGTGGATATCGGTCAACAGGAACACAAAGCCGCCCATGTCAAATGCTTTTCTTTCTTTTCCGTAGGCATCATCCAGGACTGCCACGGCATGGCTTACCCTCTCAAAGACTGCTTCTGAAACATGGGGATTCTCAATCTCCCTTCTGATAATATCCCCCATGCAGGACACATCAAGCTGATTCATTATCCTTAAATACATCCTTTTCCACCTTCTTTCCTCTTTTTGGCTGTTTCTTTTCTTCGGGCTGCTTTTTGTCCTCTGTCTTAGGCTTTCGCTTCTGTACCTGTGCGGAAATCTTTTCAAGCTGTGCCTTTGCCGGATAGCCTGTCAACTGCCATTCATCATCCGCATAGCGCAAGCCAAGAAAGAGAATGTGGGTTCCCTCGGCTTCTGTCTCCATGCTGTCCGCCACAAGCTGATAGACATTTTCAGGTTGTGAAGAAACCAGAAATTCAAGCAGTTCTTTCTTTGATTCGTTCACAATAAGGTTTGTACTGTGGCTGTTCCCCCACGCCACAACGATTTTCCCACGCTTGCCAACATCTGAAATGACATTCTTCACATACGCCATATTTTCTTTATCTACGGTTTTCAAATCTCCGGCAAGCGGCTTTCTCCTTGCGATTTGGGAAAACAGGTTTACCATATGTACTTTTGTCCATCCCAACTGCTTCATTTTGTTTTGGAGATGGAGCGTTGTGGAATCGGTTGCTCCCACGTCCTCAATGCCGACAGTGGGGTAAAGCTGAATGATTACGACTTCGTCACCGACAACTGCCTTTTCTTCCGCATATTCCTTGATGATTTCAAAGGTACTGCGCTCTGTTCCTACAATAGTTGTCCTGATGGTCTGGCTTACTTTTTTATTTGCCATCTTAGCCTCCTTTCTGAAAATGAAACAGGAACAATACGGTCTTGCATTGTTCCTGTTCAAAATGATAATATATATTTTGCAAAGATTTTGTTTCACTTTATGGAAATCATTGGAGAAGTGGCGGAAAAGTGGCGAGATGGAAAAGCCGACACGCAAGGAACATTTGACGAATTTACCTATTGACAAAATCGTCTTAAAGTGGTAGCATATTATCAATGAGCGTTCCGCAAGGAGGTACTTGCGAGTTCGCCAAATTGTAAGTGGGTTATACGGTATCGGTTTTCTGTTCGATTCCCATCACCCGCTTTTCTCATGCCCAAAAAAGGAAGTCCCTGCCAATACGGAACTTCCTTTTTTATCCTTTTCTTTAATTTATCTCCGCCTTACGTTTCCAGTATTCCGCCGCAATCTGTTCCGCAATACCGTTAAAATCCTGTTTTTCCGTGTCAAAATACAGGTCATAGCTCTCTTTTACCCCCCAGCGCTTTCCGGTGCGGCTCTCATAATAACTCTTTCTCCCTTTATCCTTTTTCTTCATCAGGGACGACACCGTTTTTTCATCCAGCCCCTCAAGTTCCATGGTTCTGCGAATGCGGTACTCCGCCGGAGCCGCCGCAAAGACGCTTATGACCTCTTCTCCCGCTTCCTTTAAAATGAAATCCGCACATCTTCCCACAAAAACCGCATCCTGCTGCCCAGCAATCTCAAGTATCACATCCTTCTGGAGCTGATAGAGGGTTTCCTGCATGGAAGCTCCCTTTATCACCTTATCGTTGCCCTCATAATTTATCTCATAAAGGTATTGATTGTGCTTCTTTTCATCATAACGGGAAAATTTTTCACTGTTCAAATTTCCCCGCTGAGCTGCTAAAGTAAGCAATTCGTTGTCATAATAAGCAATCCCAAGTTTCTCAGAAAGTATCTGACCGATTTTATGACCGCCGCTGCCAAACTCTCTCCCTATCGCAATAAAACAGTGTTTCATCTTTTGCCTCCTCCTTCCAAACAAAAAATAACATTTTTCCTACCGGAATAAATCTAAGAATTTCTGCCAGACTCCTGTCGTCTCCTCTTCTTCCTCCGGTTCTTCCTCTACCTCTGCCTTTTCCACTGCCGGGGTTTTCATTACAAAAAGAACCGATTCAACATTGGTATTTTTCTCCGATACAAAGGATTTCACCTCAATTCCTTTTCCCGTCATTTCATCAATGCCATCGGAAATCTGCGTGTCTAAATCCTTCGTCTCGTCATAAAACTCTTCCGTTCCGTCTTTTAATTCCTTAGTTCCGTCTTTCAGTTCTGCGGCTCCGTCCGTCAGCTCCTTCGTTCCATCCTTAAGGTCTTTTGTTCCGCCTGCTAACTCTGCTGTGCCGCTTGTCAAATCCGCAGCACCGCTCTTTAATTCAGAGGTTCCGTCCGCTAACTCCTTCGTTCCGCCTGCCAGTTGTCCGGTTCCCGTAAGCAGCTCTGCGGTTCCTTTTTTCAAAGTGCCGCTTCCCTCATACAGGGATTTCGAGCCCTTCACCAGTTCTCCGGTTCCCGTATACAAATCGCTGGTCGCCTTTTTCAGTTTCGCCGCCCCTTCGGAGACTTCCTTATATCCTGTGACAATCTGCCCCACCGCTCCGGTGTAGTTTGTAATCCCCGTATCTAAGGTACTGTAGTTTGTCACAAGTGTATCAATCCCTGATTTCAATTCCGTCAGGTTGGTGTTTAAAGAACTAAGCGTTGTTGTCATTCCCTGAATACTGGCATCAAAGGTTTCATAATTGTTTTGCAGCGACACGGCGCCTGCCATCAGCGTTCCCTGGCTGTCTAAATTCTGGTCGATGCCGCTGATTAAGGTATTGCTGGCACTGATATACGCCGCATCCGCCGTCAGAAGATTAATGACATCCGTATATTGTCCGCCGGTATTCATCTGGGTCAGCAGAGCTATCACATTCTGGTGATTTGCGAGATAAGTGTCCATATCGCTGATACCCGCCTGTGTCAGCCCCTCATAGTAAGAAGAAATTCCTCCATCTATTGCTCCAAGCCCATTGACGAGACTGCCAATTCCCCCTTTTATCTCTGTGGACGCTGCAGATAACTGTCCTAAAGTCTCTGTGTTCATGGAAACAGCACTCAGAGAAGTCTGAATGGTTTGCAGTGCTGTAAGGACATCGGAAGAACCTGTGGTAAGAGTTTCAGATTGTTTGTTTAATTCCTTCAGGGCAGTCTCAATCTGAGTAATGCCGGAATTTAAGCTTGCCATCCCCTCCTTGATTTCTTTTGCCCCGCTGTTTACCGTAACCGTGCCCTCATTAAGGCTTTTTGCGCCGCTCTGCAAATCAGAAGCCCCGGTGTCTATTTTTTCTGCTCCGGCATTTAAGGTTCCTACGCTGTCATTTAACTTTACCGCACCGTCATTGACAGAGCTTACACCGTCTCCTAATTTCAGTACGCCGTCATTCAGCTCTTTGACCCCGTCGTCTAATTCCTTTGCTCCATTGTCCAGTTCCTTTGCTCCGTCACCTAACTCCTTCGCACCGTTATCTAACTCTCCTGCGCCGTCATTCAAATCACTCACTGCGGTTTTGACATCATCCACCTTGTCGCCGAGTTCTGACGACTCCATGTCAATATCTAAATTTAATTTTGTTCCGTTGAGGGTAATGGCGTCCATCTCAAAATCAATCACATCCGCCGTAATAGAGGATTCCATTCCTTTTCCCGGCAAAACAATGTATGAAATCTGTTTATCAGAACCTACGTTTGCAATGGTAGCCCCCTCCGCAGTGATATTTTTGCATTTATTCCCGTCCAGCGTCATGGTAGTCTGCAGAGCGAAGCCATCGTAAAACGAAGAATCGCATTTTTCATTTTCGGTGACAGAAAGAGAAATTTCCAACGCACCGCTCATGCCTGCGATTTCCTCTGCGGTATACTCTTTTCCATCCATTTTATAAGTAACGGAAATATTCCAGGGGATATCTTTGCTTTCTAAATCTCCCTGATAGTAAACCTTCTCCTCATCGGTATGAAAGGTAATCTCATCTCCGTCTACGCTTATTTCGTCCCCTGAGGTCAGATTTTTTACGCTGGTATAATTTCCATAATCCAACACTTCCCCGCCGGAAACACTGTTTACCACATAAACGCCGGTCACTTCTCCCGTGCTGTCCAAAATGGCATAAACCACTTCTTCTTTTTCACTCGGAGTTTCCGCCGCCAGAAGCGTGTATCCGCCTTCCGACACCACAAGGGCTGCCGCCAAAATTGCTGCGCTGACTTTTGCCGCATTACATTTATTCCATCTCATATACAATTCCTCCCTTTTCTGCGTTTTTCTTTTTTTTCTTATTTTTATCTTTCATAAATAACGGGTCTGCCAGATACAAAAATCCAGGCAATACAAACAGCACTGCCAACAGGGAACAAATCGTCCCTCTTCCTAACAGGTATCCTAACTGTGACAGCAGTCCATGGGTA
>JAGAIK010000541.1 GCA_017626625.1 Roseburia sp. | reverse complement strand
GCTACAATGTGGCAATGTACTCTAACAAAGGAATTGACACGAATTTTGCAGCAGACGGATTAATATCTTTCCGTACAGCAATTATAGGAAATGATAAGATTTTAACCATTGGAGAGCAGGTTTCTCTGACAAATCAGAACGACCTGATTACAACCTCTGATAACAACTATCTGTGGGATACCACGGCACAGACTTCGAAGAGCGGTTCCGGCGCAGCGTTGGACGGCAGCATTTTTGAAAACCTGGATACCTCTAATGTACCAGTCAGAAATGCGGACGGAACCATTGATATGAAAGGACTTTTAACATTGACAGATGAGGCGAAGGCTGCATTGGATGCAGGTGCTGATTTAAAGGATATTCAGGCGGACACAACCCTCTGGGTAGTAGGAGACAGTACGGTATGCAGTTTCACTGACAAATATTATATGCCCCGTTACGGTTGGGGAACACAGCTTGGCAATTACCTGAATTATCATGTGACAGTAGAAAATCTTGCAGTTTCAGGAACGAGTTCTAAGAGCTTTCTGCAGAATGTAAACTATCAGACCTTGTTAGACGGAATGCAGGCTGGAGATTATTTAATCATTGGTTTCGGACACAATGATGAAAAGACTGGAGATGCCACTTTCACAGACGGTAACGGAGATTATCAGACCGCAGGCAGTTTTGCAAACAGCTTATATGAGAATTATGTGAAAAAGGCACAGGATAAAGGTGTAGAGGTTGTTTTAGTTACTCCGATTGCCAGAAGAAGCACCTTAAACGATTACAGCGGAGAAAACGGACATGTCACAGCAACCGGCGATTATGCCAAGGCAATCCGTGATACGGGAAGTGCGTTAAATATTCCGGTATGTGATTTGACAGCGCAGACCATTGCGTTAAATATGCAGGTAGATACAGACAGCGATACGGAAAATGATACGAAGTATATGCACGCATGGACCAGTAAAAAAGAGAACAGCGTGGACAACACCCATACCAATCTTTTTGGTGCGGCAGTCAATGCTTATCTCATTGCAGGAGATTTGAAGGACAGCACGTCCGGATTAAAGGCATATTTGAAGAAAAATCTGGCAGACCCCATGAACAGCGTGGCTGCATGGAAGGAAAAATCCATCAATGTAGACTATGTAGAGCCTGTTTATACACAGCCTGCAACCACCAGTGAGAAATGGCCGTCCTATAAGGACAGCAACGGAAACATATGGTATGCGTCCCTGTTTGGCGCAAGTGTCAGCGATGCAAAGACCACCATGGGAGCAGATGCGAATTCGAATATGAATATCAGCGTGACAAACAATGGCGGAAAAATTGCGGCGTCACAGGACGGAATTGCCATGTATTATGTCCGCATTCCGGTAGGAAGCAGCTTCTCACTGAAAGCGGATGTAACAGTAAACAGCTATAATACGGCAGGGAAACCTTCTGCACAGTCTGCATTTGGTCTGATGGTAAGAGATGATATGTATGTGGATGTAACTAATAGCAACCTGATGGGTGATTATGTGGTGGCAGGAACCTCGTTCCAGAAGGCAAATCTGTTAGGTTACAATACCTATGCCAGAAAGAATGGTACCCTTACCTACAGCGGCGGTTCTCTGGCGGCAGCTCCGTCAGCAGGCGAGACTGTCAGCCTGGAAATTGCCAGCACAACAGACGGATATTCTGCAAAATACGGTGACAACGCAGCCGTCATTGAAGGATATGATTTTGCATTAAACTCTATTGACGGTGACTATGTATATGTGGGTATGTTTGTTTCCAGATGTGTGGATATCAGTGTCAGCAACATTGTTTTAACCATCAACGGCACGCAGGCAAAAGACTTTGATTCTTATGCGGCGGATAATAACGACGACGGCAACGGAGGAAATGGCGGCAGTGGTGACAACAGCGGAAGCGGAGATAACGGCGGCAACGGCAATAATGGCGGCAGCAGTGACAACGGCAGTACCGGTGACGGAACCCAGAGTGTGGCGGTGAGCGGAATTACTCTTGACAAGAGCTCTCTCAGCTTTGACACCATCGGAAAAACACAGACTTTGACAGCTGCTGTTACACCAGATAACGCTTCCGATAAGACGGTGACATGGACTTCTTCCAATGAGAAAGTTGCCACAGTTGCAGATGGTGTTGTTAAGGCAGTTGGAAACGGAACAGCAGTGATTACTGCAAAGGCAGGGGACAAGACGGCAGAGTGTACCGTAAAGGTCAGCCAGAAAACAAAGAGCCTCAGCATTCAGATTAATAGTACCAAGGTTTCCGGAAAGAGCCTTCCGGTGACGAAGGGGCAGAGCTATACCTTAAAAGCTGTGGTTTCACCGAAAACAACGGCGCCAGAAAATGCGAAGGTGAAATGGTCTACTTCCAATAAGAAGATTGCAACAGTTTCCTCCAAAGGAAAAGTAAAAATCAAGGCGACCGGAACCGTAAAAATTACTGCAAAGACAGCGGACGGAAAGAAAGCAACCGTAACCTTAAAGGCGAAAAAAGCAGTCGTAAAGGTTTCCAAGCTGACCATTAAAGGAAACAAGCAGATGAAGGTAAAGGCAAAACAGACCTTAAAGGCAACGGTAAGCCCGATAACTGCAAAAAATCAGAAAGTTACCTGGAAATCTTCTAATAAGAAGGTGGCAACCGTAAGTTCCAAGGGTGTTGTTACTGCGAAAAAGAAAGGAACTGTAACCATAACAGCTACAACGAAGGACGGAAGTAAGAAAACAGCAAAGATTAAGATTACAGTAAAGAAATAAGTGATGAGAAAGAGCCTCCGGTATTTTGCCGGAGGTTTTTCTTTGCTCTTGAGGACAGGGCAGTTCTGTGTTAGGATAAAATTAACAGAACAGTATGCGGAAAAGAAAGAACAAAGGGGGAATGGAATGAAGAGAAAATTTGTAAGATTACTATGTGTGCTATTGACAGGAGCTTTGCTGGCAGGAGCAGTGCAGGAACCGGTGCGGGCGGCTGCCGTGAAAGTGCCTGAGATACGAACAGAAACTTTGGAGGAAGAGGAGTCGCTGTTCCGGGAAAATGGTGTTACCGTCACGACGCGGGAAGAGTTCATGGCAGCATTAGAGAAGAAAAACAGCCCCATTCTGGTACAGGGGGCGATTTCTCTGGGGGAGGAAACCAACTCTGCGGGAAAAATGATTCCGGTGGGGATACCGGAGAACACTGTGATAGAAGGAACTTCGGGCAGCGCATTGCTTTTCCGCAGTCCGCTCCAGATAGAAGGAGATAATGTCTGCATCCGAAATATAGAACTGCTATTTGAGTCCACAGATGCCCTTGATAGTGTTCCCCATCGGGAAATCTTTTTGGCGGGGCACAGCTTGACACTGGATAATGTATACACTTATCTGGAAGGCGGCGGAAACGGTCTTGGGGGCATTGGCGGAACAGAAAAAGAAATGCTGCCGACGGTTTACGGTGGCGGTTTTTCCGGCACAAAGCTTGGCGCTAGGGCTTCTCTGACGGTGCAGAATGCCAATGACAAAACCATGTTCAAGGGAATTTATATGGGACATGATGAGGAAACGGACGATAAAGTTCCGTACGATGGAGAGGCGGTTTTAGAGCTGGACGCAAAAACGGTTGTCAGGGAGAAGATTTCCACGGAACAAAACAGCCGGGCAGCTATCCGGATTTCCGGAAGCGGCAGTGCAAAAATGAAAACTATCCGTGGAAATGCCGATACGTCATTGACGCTGCAGCAGTGTACCATGTCGGATGCGGTAATCCACAATGTGGGGGATATTCTGTTGGATAACGGCGCGGCGTTGAAGCCTTCGGCGGAGTCTTCGGATATTCAGAATATTACGCTGAAAAACAGGGCGAGTCTGGATTTAAACGGGGTGAGTCAGCCCAGGATTACCGGAAACTTCACCGGGGTGGAAAACCTTTCGGCGGAAGAACCGGGCATTTTGGTATTAAACGAGGAAGGAACGCTGACCATTCAGGGAAGGGTTGCCGGGACCACACGGTTTCAGACCTACAGCGCTACAGTTCCGGGAATGCTCTACCACGGAAAAACATACATTGTGGCAGAGCAGACGCAGGAGCCGGGGCGGAACTTTGTCCTGACGGACAAGGTTGTTGAGAACGGCTATGTATTAAAGTATGCAGAAGGAGCCTGGACCGTATATCGTGGGGACGAGGGAGAGGATGAGACACCGCAGGTGGAAAGCATCGAGATTCTTTCTGCACCGTCAAGGGTGAATGTGGCAGCCATTGCGGAAGGCGCTGATGCGGAGACGGCGGAACGTGAATCTGGCTGTAAGATTATCTGGAAGGATTCTGAGGGGACACCATTCACCAGAGAGGAAGTGGAAGAACAGTGGGTATATGGTTTTAGCTATGTGATTGTAATAAAGACGGAATACTGGAAAAGTGATTCGGAGGAGGTCTTAGAAAAGACAGACTGGAGCAATCCGGTGTATTTTGTGAGTTCTGAAAACTCCGAAGATACTTACTATATGCAGGCGGCAGAAAAGACCAAAACGGGAGACTATACGTTTCTGTTCTGCTCCGATTACTTTGTTACGGAACTTAATACAGTGAAAGATGTAAAGGATTTGAAAGATACGGTAAAGGCGGAACTTTCGATTACATTGTATGAGGGCGACCCGGAGCCGGACCCGGAGCCAAATCCGAATCCGACACCAGACCCAAGCCCGAATCCGAACCCGACACCAGACCCAAACCCGGAGCCAAGTCCGAACCCGGAACCAGAACCAGCCCCAGAGCCGACACCAGAGCCGAATCCAGACCCAGCTCCGGAGCCGACACCAGACCCAAGCCCAAACCCGGAACCAGACCCAGCTCCAGAGCCGACACCAGACCCAAGCCCAAACCCGGAGCATGTCCATGAGTATAAGACAGCGGTCTTGCGGGAGGCAACCTGTACTGACACCGGAGTGTTGTATTATCAATGTTCAGGCTGCGGGGACGGCTATTCGGAAGAGATACCTGCGAAAGGGCATACAGGAGAGACCTTGTTTTACAGGGCAGAACCGGGAAAAGACGGGGAAATCTCAGAAAAATGCAGTGTCTGCGGGCTTGTATTGGAGCAGACGATTATCTATGCTCCAAAGACGGTGGCATTTTCTAAGAAAAGCTATGTTTATGACGGGAAAGTAAAGAAACCGAAGGTGACGCTGAAAGACAGCCGGGGACAGGTGATTGACAGCAGCCAGTATACGGTGGCTTTTCAAAATAACAAAAATGTGGGAAAGGCAGCCGCAGTTATAACTTTAAAGGGAAATTACAGCGGAAGCCTGAAGGAATATTTTACCATCACCCCCAAAGGCACACAGCTTACGGGAATTGCGGCAAAATCAAAAAGCTTTACGGTAAAATGGAAAAAACAGAGCTCTCGGACGGACGGCTATGTAATACAGTATTCTACCAGTAAAAAATTTACCCAAAATACTACGAAATCCGTCACTGTTAAAAACAGGAAAACGACTTCCTGCACAGTGAAAAAATTAAAAGCAAAGAAAAAGTATTATGTCAGAATCTGTACTTATAAGAATATAAAAGAAAACGGAAAGACAGTAAAGCTATGCTCTCAATGGTCAAAAACGAAGGCCGTCACAGTGAAAAAATAAAGACCAATCGGCGCAGCGCCGCAAAGGAAAACGGGAGCGGGCAATATGTTTTGCCGAATAAAAATGCTATGCAGAAGGTTCGCCGACTGCATGGCATTTTTTGTGCCGGAAATGTTTTGGCTGAAAAGTTGGAAAAGGCAACCGTTTTTAACAAAATGTGTTAAGGACGGTTGGTAGACGGGGCGGCAATGGAAAGGTACAATGTAAGAAAAAGTAACAAAAACAGGAAAAAACGTACTTATCTGAAAGACACGTTTGCAGAAACGGCGTGGATAAGGAAAGGTACGGGAGAAGGGGAGGAAGAAACATGCTGCATGAAAATTTACTGACGCTGCGGAAACTACATCATTATTCACAGGAAAAGGTGGCAGAGGAAATCGGCGTTTCCAGGCAGGCGTTAGCGAAGTGGGAAACGGGGGAGACTACGCCGGATATTAGCAACTGCATGGCGTTGGCAAAGCTTTATGAGGTGTCGTTAGACGATTTGGTACAGTTTTCCCAGGAGGAAAGAGGGATTCCCATACCGCCTAAGGGAAAGCATCTTTTTGGAGCAGTGACTGTGGGAGAAAAGGGGCAGATTGTAATTCCGAAAAAAGCGCGGGAGATTTTTGGGATAATGCCGGGGGACAAACTGCTGGTGTTAGGCGATGAGGCACAGGGAATTGCCATTGTCACAGCGGAAGTTATGATGAACTTTATGCGGGAAGTGAAAAATGTTATGCCCGGAAAAGGGGAAAGCGGGGAGGAAATGTGATGAGAAAACATGAGATTGACAATCTGCGCTGCGGCATTGTGCTGG
>JAGAIK010000540.1 GCA_017626625.1 Roseburia sp. | reverse complement strand
GCCAGCTCATTTTTTCCGCTTGTCCCGGATAAAATATATCCGTCAATAAAGATATTGGCTGTCACGCCGCTGCCATCCTCTAACCAGAACTGGGAAACGCCTTTTTGCTCCGCATCATAAAGTACATCCACAACCGTTCCTTCTACCCGTACCAGTTTGCCACCGGATTTTTCATAATCCATGGCATCCTTTGCCGTCATCTTCTCCGGCTCATATACATGTTTTTCCTCACTGCTGAGAATCTCACTGCTCATCACCTGAAGCTCTTTGTCTCCCTGGTATTCATCTACATATCCGGTAATTCTCACTTTCGTTCCGACTTCAAGACCGCTTACCGAATATGGGAATACCGTGATACCTGCTGTATCATCCTGTACGTAAATCGTATCAAAGAATATATTTCCCTCGACGTTAGTACCTGCCGTTACATATCCCTCGATGGCAAATACATCTCCCATTTTTCCGTTTGCACGAACCTCCGCAATCGGCGTCGTGTCTAATTTTACGGTCACTTCATCTAAGATGTTTTCCGCAATCGTTCTGTTCAGATACGGTAAATCCCAGTTGTTATCCAGTTCTGCCTTCACCTCAAAATCCGAGATAAATACGCTGCCTGCTACAAAGATATTTGCACCGCTGTCTAAGGTTTCATGGGCAAGCGACACCACATTTCCCTTTTCTACCATAGTGGGGCTGCCGGACACAGACTTGCCCTCCGCATCCTTACAGTCAATGGAATAAGTTGTATCATATCCTCTGACAAGTGCTTCTGCTTTTCCTGCCGCAACTGCAGCCTCATCCAGATTTACGGTACATCCACTGTATGCACTGTACTCCTGTCCCTCAGAAACAACGGTTCCATCCCCGCCTATGACATCTGCAACGGCACCTGCCAGATAACGGGAGGTATTATTATAATTTTTCAGATACAAACGGTAGGGCTGTCCTCCGTTGTTTTCTGTATCATAAGCCTCATCGCTGTTTAAGGTTGTGGTTGCCCCAATTCCGGCTAACAGCCTGTTCATCTCCGTAGAAGTCTGCCCTTCTGTGCTGTCCTGATAATCGGCAATACCGCAGGCAATTAATGCTCCTCCGTTATCGGTGTAATTCTTCACCATGGAAATAAAGTCATCACTGAAATGAGACGGAGAGTATGCTCCGGCATTTGCTGTTCCCGTTTTTCTTGCGGGTGCAGAAATCACCAGCAATGCGCAGCCGGAAAGCATTTCCGGTGTAATCTCATCTTTCACTACTTCCACTTTGATATTTTTCCTGCCGGCGATGGCGGTAAAGTTTCCTACATTATCACCATAATATCCTGTAACATAATCGTTATAATGCGTACCGTCAATCAGTACTTTTGTCACCATCTCCGGTTTCACATAAGTCAGTTTCAATACACTCTCATATTTTTTCAGTACACCGCCTAACGTTGCTGATACCACTGCTTTTAGCTCCATGCTTCCAACCTTGTTATAGGTATAGTCAAAGCTGTAGGATGCGGTTCCCATAGAAGGCACGCTGTTTAATCCTGCTGCTGTCAGGTCAGCAGAATGAACCACTTCATTGTTTACGGTAAAATCAATGGAATTAACGGTCATTTCGGAATCTTCGTTATTATATAAATCCAGATTCACGTTCAATGCCTCACCCTGAACCGGAAGCACCTCATCTGTGGAAATACTGTTGATTCCTGCCGCTTCTACGGTGCCTGTCCATACCGGTGCCGTAACTGCAATATCTCCGTCCGGCTGTACCACTTTGATGTAATAGTAAGAATAATCATTATCCACGGTAAAAGTTACCGTCTCACTGCTTGAGGCAACGTTCTTTTCTTCCAGTACAATCCCGCCATTGGTAATTACCTGTACGTTTCCGACAGAAGCATCCGTTGCATCACTCAGTTCCACTTTCAGTTCTACCTGTTCTCCGGTCTGACCTTCCTCTAAAATAGAACCCATGATGTTTCCGTCTAAGGTATAATAAATATTTAAATCGTTATCCTCTGTTGCGTACACACGGTAATTGCGCATCGCATCATAAACATTTTCTGTCGTAAGACTGTCTGCCAGTACCACACTTCTCGCCGTATTGGCATCTCCCCAAAGTCCTTTATGGTTGTCCTGATTGTTGGTGGGAGCCACATGCCAGCCCTTGTCTAATGCCCTCTGATAATACTCGTAAGACGGAAAATAGCCGGAACTTCCAATGGCTCCCTCACCATTTCCTACCTCAATCGTCGTAATCAGGCGGTCAATCTCCTCATCATAATATGCAAAATCGCTAAAGTCTCCGAAAGTTGTTCCCGGATGGTTAAACTGTGAAATCGAATCCGGCTGTGTCTTTAAGTCTGCATAATAATTCTGTAATGCCGTGTTGTAAGCAGCATATCTTGTCTGTGTTCTGCTCTGAAAGCCATCCGTATTAAACGTATTCATATGTCCTAATCCATTCGACCAGGTCATCTCAAATCCAAACAGACCCACAAAATCATTGGTCGTGTACTGCTGTGCAAGCTGATTCCCCTCTGTCCACTCGCTGCTGACAGAACCGTCCGCTAAGGAAGCGCTGTCTGCATTGTCAAAGGAGTTCGAATGGTCGGTGACTGCAAGGAAATCTAAATTATCAACTCCACTGGCATGTTGATATGCCTCCTCGCAGCTTCCTGCACCGTCCGAATAAGATGTATGGGAATGAAGCTGTCCAAAATAAATATTGTATTTTTCACTGCTTCTTTCTTTGAAACTAAGGGTAAGTTCACTGCTGTCTTTATATCCCTCTTTTACTGCCTTTACTTTATAAACCACCGGCAGGGCAGTCAGGGTAAGTCCGTCGGTATAGTTCTGCCAGGTTGCCCCGTCATCTGCCGAATACTGAATCAGGGCGCCCTCTGTGGCACAGGTAAGCTTCACTACCGTCCCTTTTACCACGCTGCCTCCGTTGGGGGATGCCTTTACGGTTCCAACCTGACTCTGGGTATATTCTGCTGTTGTTGTAATGCTGTCCTCTTTTCCGCTGAGTTTCGCATAAGCAGTTACCTTAGCGCCGTTTTTTAATACTTCTTCTGTCAGAACCGGTTTGGAAGAAGCATTATAAAGGCTCTCTGTACCATCATTTATCGTATAATAAACAGCCGCGCCCTCTGTAGCTGTGGCAAATGTCAGTTCCTGTCCGGCTGCAACCTCTCCCGCTTCCGGTGAAATCATCACCGGTCTGCAAATCCCGTCAGAAAGAACCGGACTTGCTGTAATCTCAATATCGGAAAGATAGTTCGTTCCACTTGTCCCTACCGTACTGTTGCCAATGCTTGTGCTTCCCGGTGTCAGTCTCAGATACAACACACTGCTGCCATTCGCAGCCTCCGGAAGCTCCCCGGAAAAATCCTCATAGGTACTGGCTTTCGTAATTGAAAACTTCATCACATCCGTATAAGCGCTCCCATCTGTACTGTAAGAAAGCGTCCAATCCTTCGCTCCCGTATTAGATCCTCTCATACTAAAACTAAGGCAATATTTTCCATACTTTCCATTGGGACTGAAAGAAAACTGGTAATACCCCGGATTTGCGCCGGAGCCAAGCCCCTTCGATCCAATATAGTAGTTTGTCCCGGTGCCTCCCGTTGTGGTATAAACCGGTGAAGCCTGCACCCCGTTCTGATAGCTGGTAAGTATGGCTGCGTCATCTGCACCCTCCATACTCGGGAACTCCGTGCTGCCTTCTAAATCTTTTCCATTTACCCACCTGGCATAGGATAGCGTAATTGAGGAATCTACATCTGCAGCCTTCCTCTCATTTTCTTCTTCTACATCTT
>JAGAIK010000539.1 GCA_017626625.1 Roseburia sp. | reverse complement strand
GCGTAAACAGTGCGGAGCGGGGACCAATCATAATATCAATTTCCCCGTTTTTCGCCCGCAGGCACTGGTCATACCGCTCTCCCGGCGAAAGCCTGGAATTCATAATGGAAACCCGGTCCCCAAAACGGTTGTAAAACCGCATAACGGTCTGGTAGGTCAGGGCAATCTCCGGTATCAGCACAATCGCCTGCCGCCCCTGCCCCAACACATGGGAAATCAGCTCCATATACACTTCCGTCTTTCCGCTTCCAGTGACCCCCTTAATCAGATAAGTATTTCTTATCCCCCTGTCATAATCACCTGTAATCTCGGAGACAACGCTTTGCTGTTCCTCATTTAATATTTTATCATACCCCTTCCGGTCTAAATGCTCCACCGGATTGCGGTATTTCCGTTCACTGATAACTTTTACGATGCCCGCTTCTTCCATGGCTCGAATCACCGAGCTTGTGACATTTAATTTCTTGGTAATTACATTCTGGTCTAATTCTCCCTCTGTAAGAAGCGCCTCAAGAAGTCTCGCTCTCGCCACGGAATGCTTTCTCTCATACTCCGCCAACTGGTTTTTCGCCTCTACCGGGTGTAGGGCGAGACGCACGGTTTTCTGCTCTAACTTCTTTTTCTTTTCCCGGACGGGAAGAACGGTCTTTAGGGCGTGATTCATGGTGCCCCCGTAATTTTTCCGCATCCACGCCGCTAAGGCAATCATCTGGCTTTCGATTGCCACACCTTTTTCCACAATCCCTGTGATTTCTTTTATCTTATCCACTTCATATTCCGGGCGGTCTGTCAATTCTATCACATACCCCTGCATGTTCCGTTTTCCAAAGGGTACGGAAACCAGCATTCCCACCTCCAAAACAGACTTTAAGCGTTCCGGAATCCGGTATTGAAATGTTTTATCTAATTTTTCATGGGAAATATCCACAATGATGTTCGCATATTCTGCCATGTTTTCCTCACCTTTACTTTTCTGCACATTCCTCGTGTACTCGCTGTGCCCCGGCTGCTTCCCGGCTTCTCACTGCATTTTTTATCAGTTCCCGCTCGCTCATGGGATATTTGACGCCGCAGATTTCCTGATACCCCTCATGCCCCTTTCCTGCCAGCACAATAATATCCCCCTGCCTTGCCTGCTTCACCGCATAAGCTGCCGCCTCTGCCCTGTCCGCAATTCTGACGTAAGCGCCTCCCGTCCCCCGGATGCCTTCTTCTATATCATCTAAAATATCTTCCGGATTCTCCCACCTGGGATTATCGGAGGTTAAAATGGTAAAATCCGCCAGATGCCCGGCAGTCTCCCCCATCCTGTTTCTCCTTAGCTTGGAACGATTCCCGCCGCATCCGAAAATCACCACCAGCCGCCTGGGCTTAAAATCCCGCAGCGTCTCTAACAGGCTGCGCAGGCTCATTTCATTATGAGCGTAGTCAATGAGGAACACAAAATTTTCCGAAATCCCCACATTCTCACAGCGCCCTGGCACCACCTGCTTTTCAAGCGCTCGCTCCATCTGCTCCGTCGTCACGTCAAAATGGGATGCCACCGCAACTGCCGCAAGAGCATTCGATACATTAAACATACCAGGCAACTGCATTTGAAAAGTAAAGCTTTCTCCCTTAAGCCGGACTTTCACACAACTGTACAACTTCCCCTTTACCATGTAAAAATAAGTGCGCTCCGCTGCCGCTAAGACGCTGCCTGCCGCCTCTCCCCGCTTCGAAAAGCTTTCAATCCGGCAGGTATGCCCCCGCAGTATTTTAGAGAGCTTCGGTTCATCCCGGTTGACAATGCCAAAGGTGCACTGCTGCAGCAGCCTGCTTTTGCAGTAAAGATATTCCAGAAATGTGGCGTGCTCCCCTGCTCCGATATGATCCGGTTCAATGTTTAAAAACACCCCGATATCAAACCAAATCCCAAAGGTACGGTTCAGCTTAATGCCCTGGGAGGACACCTCCATCACACAGCAGTCACACCCGTTTTCCACCATCTCCGCTAAATATTTCTGCAAATCATAGCTCTCCGGTGTGGTGTGCTCTGCGGGTATCGTTTCTTTTCCATTGTCAATCCATATCGTCCCTATCATTCCCGTCCGGTACCCCGCCTCCCGCAGGATCCCCGCCACAAGAAACGCCGTGGTGGTCTTTCCCTTTGTTCCGGTGATACCAATCATTTTCATTTTTTTTGCAGGGAAATCAAAAAAGGCAGCGGAAAGCTCCGCTAACGCAATTCTGCCGTCCTGCACTACCACCACTGCTGCACCGTAGTTATGTATGATGTCCTCTATGCGGATGCTTCCGGTTTTGGTATAAAAGAGGTTCTCACCTCCGGCGGATAACAGGGTTCGTTCCTCTACTACCACGGCAGAGGCGCCTTTTTCTAATGCCTGCTGGACGTAATCGTGACCGTCGGTTTTCTGTCCTCTGATACAGACAAACAGAGAACTTGGGGTTACTTTTTGGGAATGATAGGAGATGTCTTTGATAAAAAGTTCTTTGTTTCCCTGTAGGCTTTTGTATGAAATATGTTGTAATAGGCTGTTTAACTGCATTCTGATTCCTTGGAATACACTTTTTTCATTATATGCCAGATGGGGAGGTTTTACAAGTTTTAGGGGGG
>JAGAIK010000049.1 GCA_017626625.1 Roseburia sp. | reverse complement strand
GAAGGGCTTGGTTCAGCGGTTGCTATGACCGCAGAGGTAGTTGGCGGACTTGTTCTGATGATTTGGTATCACAATTATCTGGATAAGAAGTATGTGAGAAAGTAAAATTTAAGATGTGCACATGGTAAATTTGTTTCAGAGAAATGTGTCTGTTATCTCAAGACATGTCAATAATGTATTTATATTAAATAAAGAAAGCAATTTGCATTTTTTGCAAATTAGAAATGTGCATTGGTATGTAGAAAGGGATAGATATTGTATGAATATAGAAAAATTTTGGAAGGATGTTTTAGCGCAGAATGCAGAGGCTATGAAAATGTATTTTCATGAAAATGCCTATGTGAACTGGCATTGTACAAATGAGCATTTTAACGTAGAAGAATTTATAAGAGCTAATTGTGAGTATCCGGGAGAATGGGATGGTGAAATAGAACGAAAACATTGTATGGGAGATTTGCTAATTACAGTGACGCATGTGTACACAAAAGACAAAACCCTGTCATTTCATGTAACTTCTTTTTTCAAAATCAAAGAGGACAAAATCTTGTCAGTGGATGAATATTGGGGAGATGACGGGAAGGCACCGCAGTGGAGACAGGAGAAACACATCGGGACTGCCATTAGATAAGATACAAACGAATATTTTAGATTACAAGGCTGCTTGCAAAGGAGAAAATAGCAATATGGGTTTCTGGATTTTTATGCTTATCTGTAATTTACTGATGCCGCTCCTCATGCTGGGATTTGGCTGGTGGTTTAAAGACCACGCACCGAAAACGATAAATACAATCTGCGGCTACCGGACTGCCATGTCCATGAAAAATATGGACACCTGGAAATTTGCCCACAATTATTTCGGAAAGCTATGGTGGAAAACCGGGCTTATCATGCTCCCGGCGTCAGCGGCAGCGATGCTGCTTGTTCTGGGGAAAGAGGAAGATACGGTGGGAGCGGCAGGCGGTATCATCGCCTCTGTGCAGTGCGTCATATTGATACTCTCTATTCTTCCGGTGGAACGGGCACTGAGAAAAAATTTTGACAAGAACGGTAACAGAAAAAAATAAAAATGACTTGACCTTCGCCTTAGGTGAGGGTCTATTTTAGTTATGAAGTCATTGATATGTCATTAAGGAGAAAAAGAATGCACCGTATAAAAGAGACAGCAGAAAAAATAGGGATTGAGCCGAATGCCATCCGATTTTACGAAAAGAAAAAGCTTATTACGCCGAAGCGTTCTAAGAATAATTACAGAGAATATACGCCGGAAGATATGAACAGACTGCAGTTGATTGTCCTCTACCGAAAAATGGGCTTTTCCATAGAAGCAATTCGTAAATTGTTAGCACAAACCGGAAATGACGGACAACAATTAGAGCAGTTTGTAAAACAGTTTGAACTGCTGAATGCGCATATTCACGCTTTGACGGAGATAAGGGAAACGTTAGCGCTCAGTTTGGAAGAAATGCTAAACGATACTTATGAGGAAGAAACAGGGATAGAGCGGATGACAGCGGCATCCCGGCGAATGGAAGAAATGCTTCGATGGGAGGACCTCTGGGATTTTGACCATTGGGCGAAACATTATGATGGGGATATCAGGGTGTCCGGAGAGGGACTTCCTTTTTATGAAAATTATGACGAAGTACTTTCTTATGCGGCAGAGCAGGTCGAATTGCCGGGATGCGTAGTGGAAGTCGGAATAGGAACCGGAAATCTGGCAAGAGAGATTTTAAGAAGAGGCAAAGCAGAATATTATGGTGTAGACCAGTCTGTCAATATGCTGTTGGAATGTAAAAAGAAATGCCCGCAGGTACAGCTTCGAAAGGGAACATTTTTGCAGCTTCCGTTTGGCGACCATTTTTGCGATACGATTGTGACATCTTATGCCCTTCATCACTGTGATGAAAGAGAAAAGAAGTACGCTTTGCAGGAAATGAACCGGGTGCTGAAAAGTCACGGAACGATTGTCATTGCAGATTTGATGTTTGAGAACAGTAAGGCGAGAGAAGCATTTGAAAAACAATGTTCTGAGGAAGAAAAAGAAGAATTATCAGATGAATATTTTGGAAATGTGGATGAAATAGAAGAATACTTAAGTTCTATGGGATATGTCTGTAGGGAAAAACAGATAGATAAATTTATCTGGACAATAACCGCAAAAAGGCAGCCCCTGTTTTGTTGTTCGTGAATTTGACATTTTTAACATCAATCTGATTTTTACGAAAAATAGATT
>JAGAIK010000005.1 GCA_017626625.1 Roseburia sp. | reverse complement strand
TCTAAATAGGTAAAAAAGGCGGTGAGCACCTCCTGTTCCTCCTCCGGGGAATCGGCAAAAAACTGGTCCACGATAAGTTTATCTCCCTGTCTTGCGGCGCAGCCAATCAGATAGAGGCTGGTGCGCGCCGGGGAAAAACCGGTGGTTTCAATGTCAAAAAACAGAGAAGTCTCTGTGAAGGTTTCATTGATAATGGGATGGGAAAAATCAAACGGTAAAGTTTCCTGCCAGTGCTGCATGGTGTAAAGCTCCTTTTGTATTTGCGCTTATTATATCACATCCGTTAGGAAAAGCCACGAAAAAGAAGTTGAGAATAAAAGTACAACAAAATGAGCCGGATGTATGAAATTGTGAAGAATTTAACAAACAGTTCTGAAAAAAAACAATATTATTGTTCAAATTGAATATAAATATGGTATAATTTAAAGGATAAGTGTTCTATGACTTTTGACATGGAATACAATACAAAAAAGAGAAAGTGGGGCACGAAAAATGGGTTTAAAAACATTTAAAGGCGGCGTCCATCCTTACGAGGGAAAAGAATTAGCAAAAGACCAGCCAATCGTAGAAGTTTTACCCAAGGGCGACCTGGTATATCCGTTATCCCAGCATATCGGAGCACCGGCGAGTCCAATAGTAGCTGTGGGCGACCATGTGTTGAAGGGTCAGAAAATCGCAGAAGCGGGCGGTTTTGTGTCATCCCCGATTTACGCATCCGTCTCAGGTACGGTCAAAGCCATCGAACCGCGCCGTGTGGCAGTGGGAGATATGGTAAATTCTATCGTGATTGAAAACGATGGAGCATTTGAAGAGGTGGCATATACCGCCTGTGAAGATGTGACGGCACTTACGAATGAGGAAATTATCAATAAGGTAAAAGAAGCCGGAGTTGTGGGTATGGGCGGCGCAGGTTTCCCGACTCATGTGAAGTTATCTCCAAAGGAGCCGGAGAAAATTGAGTATATCATTGCAAACTGCGCAGAGTGCGAGCCGTATCTGACGGCGGACTACCGCAGAATGTTGGAGAATCCGGAGGAACTCATTGCAGGTATGAAGATTATCCTGAAACTTTTCGGAAATGCAAAGGGTATCTTCGGTATTGAGAACAACAAACCGGATTGTATCGAAAAATTACAGGAACTGGTGAAAGATGAGCCGCGTCTTGAGGTTTGTCCGCTGCAGACAAAGTACCCCCAGGGCGGTGAGCGTCAGTTGATTTATGCAGTGACCGGAAGAGCAATTAATTCTAAGATGCTTCCGGCAGATGCAGGCTGTATCGTGGACAACGTGGAGACGATTATTTCCGTCTACAATGCGGTAAAACTTGGAAAACCGGTGATGCACAGGGTTTCCACCATCACAGGCGACGCAGTGGAAAAACCGGGAAATTTCCTTTACAGTATAGGAACGAATTATGCAGAATTAGTGGAAGCGGCAGGCGGTTTCAAAGAGCAGCCGGAGAAAATCATTTCCGGCGGTCCGATGATGGGATTTTCCATGTTCAGTCTGGACATCCCCACCACGAAAACCTCATCCTCCCTGTTGTGTCTGACAAAGGATGAAGTGGCAGCCACTGAGCCGAGTGCATGTATCAACTGCGGACGCTGTGTAGAGGCGTGTCCGGAGCAGTTGATTCCTTCCCGTCTTGCGAAATTCTCCGACAAGGGGCTTTCGGAAGAATTTGAGAAGTGGAGCGGCTTAGAGTGCGTGGAGTGCGGTAGCTGCAGTTTTGCATGTCCGGCGAAAAGACAACTGGCACAGTCCATAAAGACCATGAAAAAACAGGTGCTGGCTGCAAAACGGGCGAAGAAATAAACATACTGTAAAAACAGTGTTGAGTTTGCAAACGGGACAGAACGAAGTTCACAGTAACCGTTTGCGTTTACAAAAAGGTTTTAGAAACCAGAAGAGAGAGGTGGATTCCTGTGAGTGATTTATATCATGTTTCATCATCACCACATGTGCGTTCCAAAGATACCACAGGCAGAATCATGCTCTATGTAGTGATTGCATTACTGCCCACCAGTTTATTCGGTATTTATAATTTTGGATACAGAGCACTGATTTTAATTTTAGTAACTATCGCCAGTTGTGTGGCGTCCGAGTGGGTGTACAACAAAATCGTACATAAAAAGCAGACCATTTCCGATATGAGTGCAGTGGTAACCGGTTTGCTGCTGGCGTTGAATTTACCGCCTACCTTACCCTGGTGGGAGGCAGTTCTTGGCGGCGTGTTTGCGATTATCGTTGTAAAATGTCTGTTTGGAGGATTAGGACAGAACTTCATGAACCCGGCATTAGGTGCAAGATGTTTCTTACTGATTGCCTTTGCCGCTGATATGACGAAATTTACCGATGATATGTCGCAGTACTTAGCAGACGGCTATACCAGCGCAACACCGTTAGCTGTTTTAAGAAGCGGCGGTGCTGTCAATACCATGGATATGTTAATCGGACGTACCGGAGGTACCATCGGCGAGACTTCAGCCATTGCCATTTTAATCGGGGCTATTTTCCTGATTTTAATGGGCGTGATTGATTTAAGAATCCCGGCTTCCTATATTGTGAGCTTTGTTGTATTCATGCTTTTATTCAGCGGTCACGGATTTGACGGAAACTACATTACCGCACAGCTTTGCGGCGGCGGATTAATGTTAGGCGCTTTCTTTATGGCAACCGATTATGTGACTTCACCGATTACACCGAGAGGACAGATTATTTTCGGTATCTGCTGCGGTATTTTAACCGGACTGTTCCGTTGCTTCGGGGCAAATGCAGAGGGTGTTTCCTTTGCCATTATCTTAAGCAACCTGTTAGTTCCTATCATTGAGAAATATACCGTACCGACGGCTTTTGGCGTGGTAAAAGAGAAAAAAGCTAAGGGGGAGGGCAAATAATATGAATAAGAAGATTGTACATGACGCTTTGGTTTTATTTGCTTTCACGGTTGTCCTTGGACTTTTGTTAGGTGTTGTTTACGGCATCACCAAAGATCCGATTGACAAGGTCAATTATGAAAAAACGCAGGCCGCTTATCAGCAGGTGTTTGCAGATGCAGCGAGCTTTGAAGCTTATGCGGATTTTGACGCAGATGCAGCGCAGGCGGTTGTAACGGAAAACGGCTACGCAGACGAGATTGAGGATGTTCAGGTGGCAAAGGATGCTTCCGGCAATGCCATCGGGTATGTGCTGACTGTAACCGCAAAGGATGCCAGCCAGTCTACCATCACATTTTCCGTAGGGATTCAGAATGACGGAACCGTCAACGGATATTCCATTACTTCCATCGCAGAGACACCGGGACTTGGTATGAAGGCACAGGAAGAGGAATTTTACAGTCAGTTTGAGGGCAAAAACGTGGAGACTTTCACGGTAGTGAAATCTGCTCCGACCGCTGACAATGAGATTGAGTCTATTTCCGGTTCCACCATTACCTCAAGAGCAATGGCAAACGGTGTAAATGCCTGTCTGGTGTATTTCCGTAATGTGTTAGCAGGAGGTACAAATTAATGAATAAAAATGTAGAACGTTTATATAACGGTATTATCAAAGAAAATCCTACCTTCGTTCTGATGTTAGGTATGTGTCCGACTTTGGCAGTTACTTCCTCTGCCGTCAACGGACTTGGAATGGGACTTTCCACCACGGTGGTACTGGTGCTGTCTAATATGCTGATTTCCGCATTCCGTAAGGTGATTCCCGACGGTGTGCGTATGCCGGCATTTATCGTTATCGTTGCATCCTTAGTTACCATGGTGCAGTTTATTATGCAGGCGTATACGCCGAGTCTTTCCGACTCTTTAGGTGTGTATATCCCTCTTATCGTTGTAAACTGTATTATCTTAGGCCGTGCAGAGAGCTATGCTTCTAAAAACCCGGTGATTCCCTCCATGTTCGACGGTATCGGCATGGGGCTTGGATTTACTTTCGGTCTTACCTGCATCGGTTTGGTTCGTGAGCTTGTAGGCGCAGGACAGATTTTTGGTTTCCAGGTGTTATCCTTAAGCTGGTTTACGCCAATCACTATTTTCGTTATGGCACCGGGGGCATTCCTGGTATTGGCATGTCTGGTGGCTGTCATGAATATTGTGCGGGGCAAGATGGAAGCAAAAGGCAAACCTCTTGCAAAACCGTCCGGCTGTCTGACCGGTGACTGTACAGGCTGCGGTCATGCAGCAGTCTGCGGCGGAAAAACCCAGACAGAAACAAAAACAGAATAGGGGGATAGGTACAGATGAAAGAATTACTTTTGATTGCAGTCGGCTCTGCCATTGTAAATAACGTTGTATTAAGTCAGTT